>JAFLSP010000046.1 GCA_022510885.1 Treponema sp.
ATGAAAGCGCAGATTGCCACCCTGCCTGAAATCTGCTATAGTTTCCGTGGTGCATTCCGCACGAGCCACGATGATAGAACTGAATGCCTTTTCCAAAACCTACGATTCCTCGCCCGCCGTGCGGGATGTCTCGCTCGTCTGCCGTGAGGGGACGGTGACGGGACTGCTCGGCGAGAACGGGGCGGGCAAGACGACGATTCTCCGGGCGGTCTGCGCGCAGCATTTCGCCACGGGCGGCACGGTGCGCGTGATGGGCATTGACGCGGCGGAGCGGCCCGCGGAGGTGCGCGCGCTGACGGGGATGGTGGGCGAGTCGGAGCGGCTTCCCGCCGAATACACGGTGCGCGAGTGCCTGATGATGGCGGCCCGTATCCACGGCGTGGGCGACCGGGAGCGGGCGGTGGCGGAGGCGGCGGCGCGGTGCGGCGCGGAGGACGTGCTTGCGCAGCGCATTGGCACGCTCTCCAAGGGCTACAAGGAGCGCGTCTCGTTCGCGCGCGCGCTTGTCCACAATCCGCCCGTGCTCGTGCTGGACGAACCGGCAAACGGGCTTGACCCCGCGCAGATTGTCCGTATGCGCGCGCTCGTCTCGTCGCTCGCAAAGGGACGCACGATTCTGCTTTCCACGCATCTCATGCAGGAAGTGGACGCGCTGTGCGATACGGTCTGTTTGCTGCACAAGGGGCGCGCGGTCGCCTACGGCACGGCGGCGGAGGTGGCGCGCTCGGCCGGTGTCGCCACGCTTGAGGAGGCGTTCATCAAACTGACGCAGGACGGCGGGGAGGGCGTATGAAACGGTTTTTCGCGCTCTACCGCATCGCGCTGTTTGCCTATCTGATTGACCCGCTGTTTTTCATTGCCGCGCTCGTGACGGTGCTTTCCTGCGCGGTGCGATTTTTCGTGGCGGGGCGCTTTTTCCTTGCGGGTGCGGGGTCGAGCGACCTGCGGCCGCTTTTCGCCTTCGTTCCCTATTTGTCGGTGGCAGTCGTGCCGCCGCTCGTCCTGCGCCTGCGCCATCTGCTCGGCGACGACAGCCTGCCCGTCACGCCGACGGTGCGCTTTGCCGCGCTTGCGGCGGCGGCATGGACGGCGTTCGCGTTCCCGCTGCTCCTGCTCGCGGCAGTTCCGCTCTGCGTCAGTATGTTCGGCTCGGTGGACGCGGGGCAGGCAGCGGCGGGATTTTTGGGGCTTGCGCTGCACGCGCTTGCCGCCTGTGCGCTTGCCTTGCTGTGTTTCGCGCGGTTCACCCGCTCCGCCGCCGTGCCGCTCGTGGCAAGCGTGCTCGCGCTTGCGGCGGTACATGCGGTGCATCTCGTGCCGCTCCACGTTTCCACGGGGAACGCGCTTTCGTCGTTCTGCCGGGCGGCGGGGTTTTCGTGGCATCTGGACGCGGCGGGAAAGGGCATTGTGGACACGCGCGACGTGGCGTTCTATGTACTTGTCACGGTCGCCGCGCTCTTGCTCTCCGTCCGCGCCGAATACCGCCGCACGGGGCGGGCAATCAGCGCGTTGACCGCGTTCCTGCTCGTGCTGATTGTCGGCTGCTCCGCCGTCGCGTTCAGCCGCCTGTACGTCCGCGTTGACCTCACGCAGTCGCGCCGTTTCAGTCTTTCCGAGACGACGCGGACGCTCGTGCGGCAGCTGGAAAGTCCCCTGCGCCTCACGTACTACCGCTCGCCGGAGCTGCGCGCGCTGTATCCGCAGGCCGCCGACGTGGCGGAATTCCTGACCACCTACTGCGCGCAAAGCCCGCTGTTGTCATTGCGGCTTGCCAAGCCCGACGGCGACCGGCTCGGCGCGCTCGGTGTCCGCGGGCAGCAGATGCGCACCGACACGGGGACGAGGACGGAATTCGTCACCGTGTACTCCGCCGTGCTGCTCCAGTACCGCGACCAGCAGACGCTCATTCCGTTCGTGCTGACCGCCGACACGCTTGAGTACGACCTGACCCGCCGCGTGCAGGATTTGGTCACGGCTCGGCAGAAGCACGTCCTGCTCGTCGCGGGCAACGGGCGCGACATCCGCACCGACTATGCCTATGTCGAGCCGTGGCTCAACGCCATGGGCTTCATGACCGAGGTCATCGAGCCGGCGCAGATTGCCGAGCGGACGCAGGACGCGGAGGCGGGGACGGAACTGGTCGTATTCGGCTCGTCTGCGCTCACGCGGCAGGAGAGCGCGGCGGTGGAGCGCGCGGTGTTCGGCGGCATGCCCGCGCTCGTCGCCACCTCGCCGTACTCGGTCGCGCTGGAGGACGACTGGAGCGTGACGCGGAACCGCGGCGACACGCTCATCCCCGCGCTGAACAGCTGGGGCTTCGCCTTTGAGCGCGCGCTCGCCTGCGACATCGCCAACGTGCCGCTCATGCTCCAGAGCGCGGACGCGGACGCGCTGCAATACACGGTGAACTACCCGCTGTGGCTGTCGCTCCTGCCGCAGGCGAACACCAAACGCGGGCTGACGCTGTTTTGGGCAAGCCCGCTCACGCTGTACGAGGACGCGCGGCCGCTCCTCGTGACCACGCCGAACGCATGGGTGCAGACGGAGAGCGGCGACGAGGAACGGCCGTTTTTGACCAATGCTTTTGCCGTGGCAAAGACCGCCCGCGAAGCCGGTGCGGAGCGCACGACGCTGACCGTGGGCGCGTACTGCGACGGCGACATTGCGGGCTACTATGAGACGGGCAAGACGAAAGCGCGGGTCGCCGTCATCGCCGACCAGTATTGCGCCCATGCCGGCATGACGGCGTTCACCGCGGGCGAGCAGGGCGGGGATTTCCGCAACTACGACTTCCTCGCGCTTGCCTTGTTGCGCCTGCGCGGAGACGACGCGCTCGCCGCCTTGCTCGACAAAGCGGGCGCGAGCACCGCGCTTTGGAAAATCAGCGATGCGGAGGCCTTTGCCGCCGCACGGAACAAGACCCTGTTCGTGCATTTTGTGCTTCTCCCCGCGCTGATTGGTGCGAGCGCGTTGGCGGCAAGGTTGGTGCGGCGACGGCGCAACAGGGGCAGGGCATGAACGCATTGCAGAAAAAACTTTCCGTCGCCGCGCTGATTGCGCTCGCGCTCTGCGGTATCTCCTATCTGCCGTTCGTGCGGGAAAAGTCCGCGCCCAGGGCGTTCCCCACCGCACTGCTCAATCCGGCGTATGCGGATACCGTGAGCCGCATCGTCATACGGCAGGGCGCATATACCGTGACGCTCGAAAAGACGCAGACATGGACGGCTACGGACGGACAGACGACCGTCCGCGCGGACAGCACCGTAGTGCAACGGTTTCTTGATGCAGCAGCGAGCGTTCGCAATATGTATATTATTTCAGACAGGAGCGACCAGGTTTCCCCTTCGTCGGTGCGTGTTTTATTTCAAGATGGTGACACCATGTATACACAAGTAGACTTTCTCGGGGAGAATGCGCTGACGAATCGCATCATGCTTGCGGTTTCGTCGCAGGATGCGGTGTTCGAGACGGAGAATGACCTCGCGCCGTTCTTGCGGCCGACCGTCCGGTATTGGGCAAAGCCGGAGCTGATTCAGACGGTGGACGCGCCGGCTTCGTTCGTCTGGCAGGAAGCAGGGAAAAAGCCGGTCACTGTCAGCAAGGCATCGGAGGATTTTGCGCAGGTGGCGCACGATGTCATGGCGTTGCGCCACGGTGCGATTGTTCCCGTGCAGGACGACGGTTCCGCGCAGGTGGCAGAACTGACGGTCAGCGGGGAGGGGGCGCGTGAGCGCATACGATTCGTTCCGCAGGGCGACGGTTCGTTCCATTGCGCGTACACGTTTTCGGGTACGGAGAACCGGTCGCTGTCGGTCGCCTTTGACATCAGCGGATGGACGTTCGAGCGGCTGCGGGGAATGTTCTCGGGGCGGTAGTCACAGCACGAACGTGAGCGCGGTCATAATCGCGTTGTATGCCGTGTGGGCGGCGACGTTCGTCCACAGGCGGGCGGTCTTGCAGAAGCACCGCCGCAGGAGCGCGCCCGCAATCGCCGCGTGCGCTACGGAAAGCCAGCCCGACGTGCGGTGGGCGAGCGCGAACACGAGGACGGCAAAGGCTTCCCCGGCGAAAGGCGGCGCCGGAGGAAAAACGCGCCGTATTGCTGCGGGCAGATAGGCGCGGTAGAGGACTTCTTCATAGAACGCCGCGCACGGAATGCCGAGCATGATGTTCAGCCAGCCGATGAGCGTCCGTGGCGGCAGGAAACGCACCGATTCCGCGCGCAGGGCGAACCGCGCGACTGCCTCAGACACGCCCGCGCTTGCCATGAGCGCACCGAAGGTCATCAGGCACTGTGCCTGGCATACGAGGAATCCTGCCGATTCCACGCGCGTATGCTCCGATAGTTCCCGGGTCTGCATCCATACCATGAGCGCAAGTGCCGCGAGCGCGAACGTCATCCATGAAAAGTGCATCGTCTGCCCCTGCGGCACGGACGGCGCGAACAGCGGCGGCAGCACAAAAAAAAGGAGGACGGCGGCGAATTCAGTGGCAAAGAATCCTTTTTTCATATACACTATGATAGCAGATTTTTCGCGAGGTGCAAGCACAACACGTCCGCAGGAGGAAGCATGAAAAGAATCATCTGTATTGCGGCAGCGGCGGCGTTCGCAGCACATGCGGGCGCGCAGCTGGCAACGGAAGCACAACGGCAGTTCATTCGGGGCAACCTCGCCGACAAGACGGCGGCAATCCGCGAGGCGGTGGGAAGCGACGCGCTGTTCCTCTCCCACGCGGGACTTGATTTCGTCATCCAGAGCAAGCCCCTGCTCGGCAACGACCGCGAGCTGGCCGCGCTCGCGGCGGCATCGGTGCTCGTCGCGCCGGTCGCATCGCTCTCGCAAAAGCAGGCGGACGCGCTTGCCGAAAAACTCGCGCGTGTCTTCGCGCTCTATGACGACGAGACGGTCAGAATCGTCGTGCTCGAAAAGCTTGTGCCGCTGTGCGCGCAGTTCCGCTCCGAGCAGGCGGTCGCGCTGGTCAACGGCTGCTTGCAGGGGGCAAAAGAGGGCGCGACGACCCGGGCGGCGCTCGGCACGGCAGGGCGCATCGGGGACAGCAGGACGTTCGAGCTGGTCTACGACGCATGGCGGACGAAGCGGTGGCCGTCGCTCAGGGCGGAAACGGAGGCGGCGCTCGCCGACCTGTCCGAGCGTTCGATTGCGGACGCGGTGCGGGCAATTGCGGCGGCAGACCTGCGCGAAGTCCACGCTTTCTTTACGCTTCTGACGGCAGATGAAAAAAAGTCGCCGAATTTTAGGGCAGAAATCGCCGAAAACGCCTTATCAAAGGCTATATATACGACAGAAGACCTGTCGGGAAGCATGGACGAGACCATCAGCTTGCAGACGGCGGCGGTCAGGGTGATTTCGGAAAGCCACTGGGTGCGCGCCTCGCAGCTGGTCATCCGCTACTTCTCCCTCGCGCGGGAGGAGTACGAGGCGAACGTGCTGGCAGAGCGCACGTTCTGCGAAGTCATCACGTGCATGTCGCAGCTCGCCGCTCCCGACACAACGCAGGCGCTTTCGTCGTATCTCGCCGACATCAACCGGCTCGCCGAGAAGAACGTCATGCCTGCCAAGCCCGTCGTGCTTGCGGTCATCACCGCATTGGGAGCGTTGGGGGACAAGTCCGCCTTTGACAATCTGCTGTACGTCACCTATCTGTCGTACCCGCAGGATGTCATCGCCGCGGCGCGCGGTGCCCTCGCACAATTGAAGTGGTAGAACGGTACAAAAATCCTCTCGTTGTCGCCGCGTTTGTCTGCGCGGTGCTGGTTTATTCGGGCGCGGTGCGCGTGCGGTCGCGCGACCCGTTCGTGTCGCTCCTTGCCCGGCAGGACATTGTGCGCATCGACGGCACGCTCGCGTCGAACCCGTCAAAAGCGGCGGACGGCACGTACCGCGCGGATGTTTCTGTCCGCAGGGTATACGGAAAGTCGGGCGCGAATGCGGAAGGACGCGGGCGGGTGACGGTACGGCTTCCTGCGGAGACGGTGGAAGCGCTGTATCCCGGAAAAATCTACACAGCGGCAAGAGCGGGCGTGCTCTGTGAGACGGGCGCACGGCTGTCGCTTGCCGTCGTGCCGCGCGTGTACGCGGGCGACTTCTCGGTGACGGACGTGCGGGCAGACGGCTGGGGCAGCGGGATTGCGGGAGCAGTCCGCCATTTCCGCGCGCGGTGCCGCGTGCAGTTCCGGCGCTTGCTGTTCGCCTGGGGAGAAGCGGGCGGGTTGCTGCTCGCGCTGTTGAGCGGCTCGCGGGAGTACACGGAACGCGCGGTTGCAGAGGCATTCAGGAACGCGGGGCTGTCGCACATCCTCGCGCTTTCGGGAATGCACCTCTCGCTCGTGGGCGCGCTTGCGCGTACAGTCGGCAGGAGGGCGGGCAGGCGTATTGCCGAAGCATTGCGGCTGGCGGCGGTGCTGTTCTTCGTGTGGTTCGCGGGGCTGTCGCCGTCGCTGTTCCGCGCGCTCCTGTGCGTGCTGATTCCCTTTGCCTGCGCGCGACTCAACCTGCGGCGACCCGACCCGTTCGTCGTGCTCTGCGCAAGTTTTCTCCTGCACCTGATGGTGTTTCCCGCCCACCTGCAATCGGCGGCATTCATGCTGTCCTACGGTGCGCTTGCGGGTATCCTGCTGCTTGCCGAGCCGATACGCCGCCTGTTCTGCGCGCGCGTTATCCCCGCCGTGTCCGACGCGCTCAGCGCATCCGCCGCCGCGCAGGTTTGCACCGCGCCTGTCACGCTCCGCCTGTTCGGCTGCCTGATGCCCGGAGGAATTGTCGCGTCGGCGGTCGTCTCGCCGCTGGTCACCTATTTCCTCTACGCGGGACTGTGCGGCATTGTCCTCTGCCTCGCGCTTCCGTTCCTTTCCCCGGTGGTCGGCGGCGCGCTCAATCTATTGTACGGACTGATACGCGCGGCCGCGCTCTTTTTCGCCCGCTTTCCCGTCATTTCGGTGTGAGCGCGCGGTTGACGGAATCTATCGTTTTTGCTAGGATTTCGCGGTTATGCAGCATCCCGACTACAATTCGCCCGCGCAGATAAAACGCTTCCTCGAACAGAACGGACTTGCCATGCAGAAGAAATTCGGGCAGAACTTTCTGGTAAACGGTCAGGCGCGCGCGGCGATTGCGGACGCGCTCTCCGTAACGGCGGGCATGGGCGTGTGGGAAGTCGGACCGGGGCTGGGCGCGATGACGGACGAACTGCTGCGGCGCGGCGCGCACCTGACCGCGTTTGAAATCGATTACGGATTCTCCCGGCTGCTCAAGGACTTTTTTGCGGACGAGGCGGCGCGGGGGCGGTTTTCGCTCGTGGAAGGCGACGTGCTCAAGACCTGGAAAACGCGCGCCGACACGCACGGCATCCCCGACCGCTTTTTCGGTAATCTGCCGTACAACATCGCCGCCGCCATAATCGGCGACACGATTGGCGCGCTCGTGCGCTTTGATATATGCGTCGTCACGGTGCAGAAAGAAGTAGGGCAGCGTATGGTCGCCAAGCCCGGCACGGACGATTACAGCTCGTTCAGCGTCCTCTGCCAGTGGGCATACGACGTGCGTACCGTGCTCGACCTCGCGGGCGGAAACTTCTGGCCGAAGCCGAACGTGGCAAGCCGCGCCGTCCTGCTGACAAAAAAAGCCGACTTTCCCCGCTGCAAAAATCCGCAGAATTTTATGCGCCTTCTGCGCGCCTTGTTCGCCGCGCGCAGAAAGACCGTGCGCAACAACCTGCTGCCGTTTGCGGGCGGCGCGCGAACCGACGAGGCGCTGCGCCTTGCGAACGTTGCACCGACCGAGCGCGCGGAGACGCTCAGCGTGGAACGGCTGCTCACGCTGAGCGATGCTCTTGAGCGGCTCGCTCCGTGACGCAGGCCCCGGGCAGCGGCATATTCCCCAATCGGCGCAAAAGCGGTATACTGAAACCATGTCCATTGCACAGAACCTTGCCAGCGTACTTGACGACATCCGCCGTGCGGAAGCCGATGCAAAACGCGAGCCGAACAGCGTGCGCCTCGTCGCCGTGAGCAAATTCCATTCGGCCGACGCGGTGGCGGAGGCGGTTGCGGCAGGGCAGGTGCTGTTCGGCGAGAACCGCGTGCAGGAAGCGACGGCAAAATTCGGCGACCTTGCCGCGCGCGCGCTGCCGTTTGAGCTGCACATCATCGGCACGCTTCAGCGCAACAAGGTGCGTGACGCGGTGCGCATTGCCCGGTGCATTCAGAGCGTTGACCGTCTCGAAGTGCTTCAGGAAATCGAAAGACAGTGCGCAAAAATCGGAAAGACTATCGACGTGCTGTTCGAGGTGCGCACGGGCGAGGAGACCAAGGCAGGATTCACCGATTATGCCGCACTTGACCACGTTGCCGCGCTCTGCGCGCAGGGACAGTTTCCGCACGTCACGCCCCGAGGCTTGATGACGATGGCGCCGAACACGGACGACCACGACCGCATCCGCGCCGCATTCAGGGAGACGAGGGGGGTGCGTGATGCACTTGCGGAAAAGTATACGTCATTACACCTTGCTGAGCTTTCCATGGGCATGAGCGGCGACTTCCGCATCGCAATCAGCGAGGGCGCGACGATGGTCAGAATCGGCACGGCGATTTTTGGGGCGAGGCAGGCATGAGGAAGCCCCTTTTGGTGTTGCTGACGCTTGTATTGCTCACCGTTTCCGTGCATGCGGAGGACACGACGTATGCCGACATCCCGTTCCCGCAGTGGTCAAAAGACCTGCGCCGCACGGAAATCATCACCTTCGGCTCGCTGCCGTTCGTCACGCTGTGGACGACGGTGGGCTATTCGCTTGCGACAAAAGGCACGGTTCGCAGTCCGTTTGACAAGAGTTCGTCGGGCTTTACCACCGGCGACCAGGCGCGCATCATCGGCATTGCGGCGGCAACGAGCCTCGGGCTGGGGCTGTTCGACCTCGCGTTCACGCTCATCCGGAGAAAAATCAAGGCAAAGAAGGCCTGGGACGAGATTGGCGACAACGTGCAAATCATTCCGTTCAGCCGTGAGCTGAAAGAACGACAGGACGGCGTTCCGCAGTCACCCCCGGCATACCTGCAAGGCGGGCTGGAAAGTGCCCTTTTTTAGCGCGACCGTTCCCGCAGATTTTCCGGTTGCCATGCGGCTGGACAAGTACATCGCCTCGCTTCCGAACGGCATGACCCGTTCCCAGCTCAAGGCGGGCGTGTCGGAAATCCTGCTGAACGGCGCGCGCGCAAAGCTCTCCGCAAAAGTCGCTGCGGGCGACCGCATCGACATCGAATGGGAGGACAACGTTCCTGACGACATCGCGCCCGAAGCCATTCCGCTCGACATCATCTATGAGGACGAGAACGTGACGGTGGTGAACAAGGCGCAGGGCATGGTGACGCATCCCGCCTGCGGCAACTGGACGGGCACGCTCGTCAACGCGCTCCTGTACCACTGGGGGCGGGAGGCAATCCCCCAGGCGAGCGGCATTTCTGTCTCGCAGATGCTCGCGCAGCGCAGGCCCGGCATCGTGCACCGGCTGGACAAGGACACGTCGGGCATCATTATCACGGCGAAGAACCGCGACGCGGAGGCATGGCTTCAGGCGCAGTTCAAGGAGCGGCGGCTCGGAAAGACCTACATCGCCATCGTGACGGGAACGCCGCCGCACGCGCGCGGCGAAATCCGCACGCAGATTATCCGCGACCCCAAGGACCGACGGCGATTCAAGGCGGTGTCGGACACTGAGGGGGGCAAGACCGCGCTCACGGATTATCGGCTGGTCGCCACCTACGGGCCGTACTCGCTCCTCGCGCTCACGCTCAAGACGGGGCGCACTCACCAAATCCGCGTGCACCTGAAGCATCTCGGCTGTCCGATTCTGGGCGACCCGCTGTACGGACGCAAGACGGCGGGTACGCCCTTTGCGGGCGCATCGCTCATGCTGCACGCCTACCGCCTGACCGTCCGTCTGCCGGGCGACCATGCCTATACCACGTTCAAGACGAAAACGCCCGTCCGGTTCCGCAAAGTCATGCGCGTGCTTCACCGAACATACCCCAAGGCGCTGCCGCATCGGGGCGAAGAACGATGAGCCGCACAATCCGCATCATCCACGGGCCGACGGAAGCAGAGCCGTTTGTGGTTGTGGACAAGCCTGCCGGGTTGCCGAGCGCACCGTTGCGCGACGGCGACGACAGCGCGCTCACGCAGGCGGTCGCGTTGTTTCCTGACATCGCGGATGTTGCGGGAAGGAAACCGGTGGAAAAAGGTCTGCTCCATCGCATCGACACGGCGACGCGCGGACTGCTGCTCATCGCCGCCACGGACGAAGCCTGCGCATTCCTCGCAGGCGCGCAGGAACGCGGGCAGTTTCAGAAATGGTACCGCGCGACCGTGGACCATGTTCCTGACGCGGCGGAACGGCTGGGAGGGTTTCCCGCGCCGCCGTTCACCGGGTCGTCACGTTTTGGGCAAGATACGATTGTCATACAGAGCCGCTTCCGCGCCTACGGGAAAAATGGACGCGCCGTGCGTCCCGTAAGCGAGCAGTCGGGCAGGGCGGCGTGCAAAAAAAGCGGCAACACCCTCTACCGGACGGAAGTGACCGTGCGGGACGGAGCGAGCGTCATCTGCACCATTCGCGCGGGCTACCGCCATCAGGTGCGCTGCCACCTTGCGTGGCTGGGACTTCCCGTGCGGAACGACCCGCTTTACAATCCGTCTGCTCACGAAACGGCAGGGGAACTCGCGTTCACCGCGTATAAAATCGCGTTTCCGCACCCAAAGGCATCGGGTATCGTGCAGTATACCGTGGAATGACGTAAAGACAAAAACGCCAACACTTGTTGCGGAATAGTAGATTCGAACTACTGACCCCCACGATGTCAACGTGATGCTCTAACCAGCTGAGCTAACCCCGCAAAAAGTATTGGCGCTGTATGCCCGGAACAAGACTTGAACTTGCACACCCGTAAAGGCTCTAGTACCTGAAACTAGCGTGTCTACCAATTCCACCATCCGGGCAAGTGGAAACATGATAGCAGAAACGCGCCGATATGTCAACAGCCCGCGCGGACAAAAATGCCGGAAATCTCCGCCTCCCGCCCACCCCTGAAATTTCCCGCGATTTATGCTATACTTTCCGTGCGCGCGCGGATTTTACATGAATTTTACACAACCGCGCCA
>JAFLSP010000047.1 GCA_022510885.1 Treponema sp.
TGTTCGCTGTTCGCTGTTCGCTGTTCGCTGTTCGCTGTTCGCTGTTCGCTGTTCGATTATGGGGACTGCGCGGGGCGTGTCAAGTGGTTCTATTGAAAAGACGGTAGTCTCCCGAAACATAGCCCCAGTGTAGAAGAAAGGCGGGAGCGTGTCAAGGACACGCAGGCCCCCTCGCGTTCTCGAACACCTTTTTTCCGTCGCAGAACGTGGCGTGGACGCGGCCGGTCAGCGTCGCGCCGTTTTGCGGGGTGGACGTTCCCTTGCTCAAAAACTGCGCGCTGTCAACCGTCCACTGTTCGTTCGGGTCAACGAGCACGAAGTCGGCGGCGTAGCCGGGGCTGAGGCGGCCGGTGCGCAGGCGGAGCAGGCGGGCGGGCGTGTCGCTCATCAGGCGGGAAAGGTCGGTGAGCGGGAGGCCTTCGGTCTTTGTCAGCACGGTGTTGCAGACGGCAAAGGCGGTCTCAAGCCCCGTGAATCCGGGGCTGCCGGCGGCTTTATCGGCGGCGGTGTGCGGGGCGTGGTCGGTGGAAATCACGTCAACCGTGCCGTCCTTTATCGCGTCGATGAGCGCGCGGCGGTCGGTCTCGCTGCGCAGCGGCGGGTTGACGAGCGCGCGCAGGAGGGGGGCTTGCGTCCCGGTCAGGCTCAGGTGATGCGGCGTGACTTCCGCGCTCACGGAAAAGCCCGCGGGGGTCGCCCCGGCGGCAATCCGCAGTTTCGCGCGGCGCACGGCCGCCATGCTCGACGCGGTACTGCAATGCGCGATGTGGACATGGCACTTTGCCCGCTCCGCAAGGGCGATGTTGCGTTCGGTCGCAATGTCCTCGGCAAAGGCGAGCAGGCGGTTTGCCGCCGTCAGGCTCTCGTCGATTTCCGCGTTCACGGCGGCAGGAACGTCCGTCGGCGGGAGGTCGTAGCGGTCGGCGGGAATGCCGTGCTGCCTCATCAGCGCGAGCGCACGCTCCCGGAGCGGCCGCGCTGCCTGTGCGAACGAAACGTCCTCGCAGTGGCAGCTCACCATGATGCCGCGCTCGCCCGCTTTCTGCATTGCCTCAAGCATGACGGCGGCGCGCTCCACGTCATGTCCGTCCTCGGTAATCACGGGAACTGCCAATGCGTCAAGCCGGCCGATTTCTGCCGTGTCCGTGCCCGCAAAATCCTTGGTGATGCTGACGGTCTGGAAGACGCGGGCAAGGTGCTTTTCCTCTGCCTCGCGCATGATGTCCTGCGCCATGCCTTGGGTGGAGACGACGGGCGTGGTGTTGGGCATGAGGACGACCGTAGCGAATCCGCCTGCCGCCGCCGCGCGCAGCCCGCTGTCCAAATCCTCTTTTTGCGTCTGCCCGGGATAGCGGAAATGCGCGTGCATGTCCACGAAGGCGGGCATGAGCGTCAGCCCGCGCGCGTCCAGGAAATCGGTTTCGGCATCGCTCCCGAACGTTGCCGCCGCGCACCGCCGCGCCGCCGCCTCGTCCGTGCAGTTGCCGATGAACACGGCGCGGATATTCTTGTCCGCAATGGCAAGCGCGCCGGCGCTGTCGGTGCGGCTGTCCACAAGCCAGGCGTTGTACACAATCAGTTTTGCCATGTCAGCCCTCGATGATGCCCGCGCTGTAGAGCGCGTCGCAGTATTCGCAGCGGTACTGTGCGTGCTGCCGGTTCGCCAGCTTGAAGACCTGCGGCACGTACTGTTCCGTGGCCGTGACGCAGCGCGGGTTCTTGCAGCGAATCACTTTTTCCACGCGGTCGGGAAGGCTTACCGCTATCTTGCGGACGATTTTTTCGTCCTTGATGATGTTCACGGTGATGTTCGGGTCGATGTAGCCGAGCACCGAGTAGTCAATGTTGATGATGTTGTCGATTTTGATGATGTCCTTGCGCCCTTTTTCCTTTGACGCGACGTTCATGATGAGCGCGCTCGAAAAGGAGGCTTTGTCAAGCCCGAGCCAGTGGAAGATTTGCGGGCCGTGCCCCGCCTTGATGTGGTCGATGACCAGGCCGTTCTTTATCGTGTCCACGTTCAGCATTTACAGCACCCCCGTCAGTTTGGCAATCAGCGCCATGCGCACGAACATTCCGTACTTGACCTGCTTGAAGTACGCCGCGCGCGGGTCGTCGTCCACCTCGGGCGCGATTTCGTTCACGCGCGGCAGCGGGTGCAGCACAATCATGTTCGGCTTGGCGAGCTTCATCTTCGCCTTGTCCAGAATGTAGCTGTCCTTGAGGCGGATATAGTCCTGCTCGTTGAAAAAACGCTCTTTCTGCACGCGCGTCATGTAGAGGATGTCAAGGTCGCCGATGACGCTTTCGAGCCGCTCCGCCGTGGCGCACTCAACGCCCGCCTCGTCGAGCATCTGCGTGATGTACTCGGGGACTTGCAGTTCCTGCGGGCTGATGAAGACGAAGCGGTTGCGCGGGTAGCGGCTCATCGCCTCCGCGAGCGAATGCACGGTGCGCCCGAATTTGAGGTCGCCGCAGAAGCCGACGGTGTGTCCCTCAAAGCCGCCTTGCAGCGCGCGGATGGTCAGCAGGTCGGTGAGCGTCTGCGTGGGGTGGAAATGCCCGCCGTCGCCCGCGTTGATGACGGGGCAGGCCGCGTAACGGCTGGCGAGCAGTGCCGCGCCCTCCTGCGGGCTGCGCATGGCAATCACGTCCACGTAGGAGCTGACCGTGCGGATGGTGTCGGCAAGCGACTCGCCCTTGGCAGTGGACGAGTTCGCCGCGTCGGAGAAGCCCTCCACCGCGCCGCCGAGGTGCAGCATTGCCGCCTCGAACGAAAGGCGCGTGCGCGTGCTCGGCTCAAAAAAAAGTGTCGCAAGAATTTTCCCGCGACACACATCCTGAAAGTCCGCCGTATTGACGATGATTTGTTCCGCCAGTGAGCACATCTCGTCGATTTCGCCCACGGTTAAGTCGCTCGGCTGGATTAGGTGACGACCTTTTAGCATGGCATCATTCTAGCACATCGCGTCGTAAAATTCAATCAAATCTTTGTTCGCGCTGTCGGCAAGCACCGCGCTGATGTCCTGCGTGATGCGCTTTGCCGCCGCCGGTTCGGGCAGATGCCGGTACGGTTCGGGCGAGATTTCCGCTTTCATGTACGGGGCGTAGTGGTAGCGGTTGCGTGTGTTGAAGGAAAGCCAGGAGTCGTGCTTGCGCAGGCCGCGCTTGTCGTTGCCGCCCATATACACGGGCAGAATCGCACAGCCCGACATGAGCGCGATTCTTGCCGCGCCTTTTTTATACGGATGCTGCCCGCTCGGGAGGCTGCGCGTGCCTTCGGGGAAGATAATCAGGTTGTTGCCCTCATGCAGGGTTTCCGCGCACTTGCGCATGAGCTCTTCGTGCGGGAGCGACGCGGGAATGTACAGTTGCCGCACGATGACGTGCAGGATGTTCCGGCCGGTCAGGTAAGCGTTGACGATGCAGTCCGCGTTGGGAATGAGCGAGATGAGCATCACTACGTCAAGCAGCGACGGGTGGTTCGCCACGATGATTTTTGAGTTGAGGTTGCGGAAGCGCCTGCGGTCGGGCGTAGACAGTGCCGCAACCCCGATGACCGTCATAAAGCCGACGAAAAAGCGGAACATGCAGGAGATGAAGCGGTGTCCCGCCGTGCGGAATCGTCGGGGATTCGGGAAGAGCAGTTTCATCACGGGAAAGGCAACCACGGAAATCAGCACGGAGCCGATGCCGAACACCAAAAACGACAGCCATTTTGCGCACACGCGCCACCAGTACAGCGGATAGTTGCGCACTGGCGGCGGGTTTTCGAATAATACGCTGCTCATGCGTCCGTTCCCGCAGGCGTTCCGCGCTCCAGCAGATACGACAGGAACTGTTCCGCCGTCATTGTCCGCACGGATTCCGGCACGGGAATGCCGTCCGGCCGCGCCGCAGAAAGCACGGCGGCAAAGGCAAGCGGAGTCGCGGCTCGCTCCGCATCGTCCAAAATCGGCGCGTATTCGTCGGGAATCCGCTCGTCCGCGTACACAAAGATGACCTGCGGCTCGTCGCCCGCAAGCACGGGAGCCGCCGCCGCAATGAACGCGCCGTAGAACGACCGTTCCGCCGGATAGACCGCCGTGTAGCCGTTTTTCATGCCGAGCGCGATGGTCGCGGCGGCGGGCGGCGTGTTGAACACGGAAAGCGAGAACTGCGCGGGCAGAATGGCAAAGTCGTCCACCAGCCCGCGATTGATTTTGACCTGCCGCGCAATCTCCCCACGGTACGACGCGAACACGATGTGCGCCTGCGGCGCGTCGTCCTTCACGCGGCGCACCACCTCAATCGTCATGCGCGAAACCTGGCTCAGCCTGCGCCGGAACAGCGGGTCAACGTAAGCGAGTTTGGGCGCGTCCTGCGGCGATTCCGCTGGCGGCCGCCAGAACGAGAACGCGCGGACGCAGAGACCGGCAAACATTACTTCTTCCTGAAATTCAGCAGCGAGTAGAAATTCGTGCCGAGCCGGTGGTGCGCGGCGACGAGCGAGAATCCCGCCCGCTCAATCGCGTCCACCAATTCGCCGTAGCGGTACATCTTGCTGTTGCCGTTCGCAATGCACGTGAAGTAGAGCGACGTGGCTTGCAGCGCATAGGACGCGCCTTCAAACGGCTGCATGTCCCACAGCGGCTCCAGCACCCAGATGTCGCAATGCTCGTCCACGCTCGCATGGATTTTAGAGAGGATTTTGGTAATTTGATGCAGCGAAAAGCAGTCCAAGAACTGGCTCATCCACACCGCGTTCGCGCCGGCGGGCAGCGCGGTGCTTTCATCCAGCACGTTCCCGGACACCGCGTCGATGCGGTCGGCAAAGCCCGCGTCCTGTGCGTTTTGCAGGGCGACCGCCGTCTGCCCCGGAAGGTCTACAATCGTCACGCGCACGTCGGGATTGTACGCGCAGGAGGCGATTGCCCACTTTGCCGTGTTCCCGCCGATGTCGAACAGCCGCGCGGGCTTCTTCGCGTACACAATCGGGAGTGCCTCGGGAAAGGCGCAGTCCGAATAGAAATGGTCGAACGCGAACCAGCTCTTCTTCTCGCGCTCGGGCAGCGTCGCAAGCGCCTCGTAGACCGTCGTCCACCGCTCGCCGAACACGCGCAGCCCTTCGGGCTTGCCGCTTTTGACGGAATCAATCAGGTTGAACGCGCCTTTGTAGCAGATGTCGTTCGTAAAATCAAAGTTGACGCGGGTCAGGTCGTCCTCAAGCAGGAACCAGCCGATTTTCCCCAGCACGAGCCGCTCCTCGTCCGTCTGCGCGCTCAGTTTGACCACGCCCATGCCGAGCATCATCTCCGCAAGCACGCCCACGCCGTACTCGCTGATTCCCGCGTCCGCCGCCAGCTGCGCGACCGAAATGCCCGCGTCGCCCGCCTTGTCCACGCGGGCAAGCAGACCGAGTTCCAAGAACGCGCGGACTGCCTGAAACGTGAGCGGCGCGAACGCAATTTTCTGCGCCTCGAATTTCGCGTCAATCGCGCGAATCCGGTCGCCGTAATAAGAGGAATGCAGGGGCTGCATGGTGTCAGCCGACGATTGCCTGTACGGCAGCCACGATGTCCTGATTTTTCGCGTCCCGGTAGAAATATTCTTTGAAATGTGCCCCGGCGAGCGCGCCCTTGACAAAATCCTTGTCCAGTTTGCCTAGAATCGTGGGCAAATCGACGTAGGTCAGTTTTTTGATGCCGTCCAGAATCTTCTTGTTGCGCTGCTCCGGCTCGACGCGCTCCTTGGGATAGCCCTGCCCGTGCCCGAAGCCGAACAGCTGCTCGAAAATGTATTTGAGCTTGAGTTCCGCGCCCCAGCCGAAGTCCTTGGCGAAGGGAAGCGCGACGCAGTTGCCGTCGTTGATGTGCGCGAACATATAGCCGTCGCTCGGGTCAACGAGGTGGCCGCAGAGCACGCCGGGAAAACTGTTTGCCGCAAGCATGAAGCCCTCGCCCGTGCCGCAGCCGCCCACCACGTAGTCCGCCGCGCCGCTTTCCAGCAGGACGGAGGCGAGCAGGCCGCACTGCACGTAGGTCGTGCTTGCCGGGTCGTCCGCACCGTACATGCCGTAGTTCACCACGCTGTGTCCCATCGGCTCGACCACGGACTTGAGCGTGTCGTAAATCAGCCCGTTCTTGGCTGCCTGGCTGTTCTCGTTAATCAATGCGATTTTCATGCTGTTCTCCTTGTGGATTCGTTCCGCACCGGCAGATGCGCCGTCAAATCTTCGCGCCGATTGTTGGCGCGTGGCATTTGCCATGGGTCAGTATAGCAGATTGCGCGCGCAGTGCAAAGAGGGAAGCGTCAGCCGCCGATTTTACCCAAAGGAATTGTTGTTGCCTGTTCCGACAAAGGTCGGGTTGTTTAGTAGAAAAGGCGCAAAGAAAGGGTAAAAAGCCCTTGACATGGAGGTAATTGGGGAAGAATACTATAAGGTATAGTTTTCCACCCATTGCGCGGTCATTTTTTATGGAAGCGCACTTCACGTTATAGGAGCATGGTATGAAAAAGACAATGGCAGCCGCGCTTGCGGCACTGGTTCTGACCGCTGGAATGCACGCGGCAAGCTTCCCCGAGTACCTCAAGATGAGGGGTACGATGATAATCGGCTGCGACAAGGAGAATATCCCCGAAAGCCTTGTGATTCCCGACGGCGTAACGGAGATTGGCGCCATGGCGTTCGCGCAGTGTGAGTCGCTTGAGCACGTTACGATTCCGAAGTCCGTAAAGAGAATCGGGATGGAAGCATTCTATGGCTGCTACTCGCTTGCAGAACTGGCTATTCCCGAGAGCGTAACGGAGATAGGCGACGGGGCATTCTATGGCTGCGACACGCTTGTGGACGTTACGATTCCTGCCACCGTAAAGAAAATCGGCGGAAAAGCGTTCGGCAACTGCGTGTCGCTCAGAAACGTTACGATTCTCTCCCGTGCAGCGGAGCTTGGCGAGGGGCTGTTCAACGAATGCGTGTCGCTGGAGAGCGTCACGATTCCTGCCACCGTAAAGAAAATCGGCCAGAATGCGTTTAACCGGTGCGACTCACTGAAAGACGTGCATTTCGGCGGCAAAAAAGCGCAGTGGGAGGCCATTGGCAAGGCGGGCAGCGGCCTGGAATACACGCTGGCGACCGCGGAACGCCATAACTACAACAAGATGATACAGCAGTCGGAGCAGACCTTTGGGTACACGTACACTCCCGACCCGGAAATCATGGCACAGTCCAACATTGCATTCGAGGCGCTGAAGAGGTCTCTTGAAATGGTGTTCGACCCGAACAACACTGACGAGGAGGTTCAGAAAGCGAGGCGGGCATTGGAATTCACGCAGGATTTGGGAGCGATGAATTACCACCTCGGAAAGATTTCTGTCCACTGTACGGACGGAGACATTGTGATAGAGTGAGCCGCCGCAAAGAGTGAGGAATGACGTATGAAAAGAAAGATAGCAATCGCGGCTGCGGTCATGGCGGCAGGTGTGCTTGTGGCGCAGCAGCGCTTCCCGGCGTATTTGCGAATGGACGGCACGAAAATTCGGAATGGCAAGATTGGCGCCATGCCCGCGAATCTCGTGATTCCTGAAGGCGCGACGGAAATCGGCGAGTATGCGTTCAACAACGATGGCAAGATTAAGCGCGTGACGATTCCCTCTAGCGTGGCGGTAATCGGCGACTACGCATTCCTTAATACGTCGTCGCTTGAGAGGGCGACGCTTGGGGACGGCATAAAGAAAATCGGAGTCCAGGCGTTCGGCTACAGCGACATTACAAGCATAACGGTTCCCGCGAGCGTGGAAGAAATCGGCAAGGGCGCGTTCGAGGCAACGCCGATTAAGAGCGCGACGATTCTTGGCAGCATAACAAAAATCTCCGAAAGGACGTTTGCCGCGTGCGACTCGATGGAGAACATTTCGATTCCTGCCAGCGTAAAGGAAATCGGCAACGAGGCTTTCGACGGCTGCGCTTCGCTTGCGGGCATAACGATTCCCGGCGGCGTGACCGAAATCGGCGACGGGGCTTTTGCATATTGCACTTCGCTTACGAGCATAACGATTCCCGACGGCGTGACGGAAATCCGCGACAGCATATTCTACGGCTGCACGTCGCTTAAGAGCGTCGTGATTCCCGCAGGCATAAGGAACATTGAGCGGGAAGCGTTCCGCGACTGCACGTCGCTTGCGAGCGTCACGATTCCCGCGAACGTGGGCGGCATCGGGCTTGAGGCGTTCCGCCGCTGCACGTCGCTTAAGAGCGTGACAATCCCCGCGAACGTCAAGGAAATCGGGAGAAATGCGTTCCAGGACTGCACGTCGCTTAAGAGCGTAACAATCTCTCCGGGCGTTGAGCGCATCGGCGACTTCGCGTTCAGGTGGTGCACGTCGCTTGAGAGCATAACAATCCCCGCGAGCGTCAAGAGCCTTGGAGAGCACGCATTCTATGGCTGCGCGTCGCTCAAGGAAGTGAGATACAGCGGAACACAGGCCGAGTGGAAGAAAAACAAGCTCGGCTCATACCTGTTCGGGGCCACCAAAGCGGAGGTCGTCCGCTGCTCAGACGGGGACATTCCGCTGGGTGCGAAAAAAGCCGTTGCGTCCGCAGTGCGGAAGTTCCCCGCATACCTGACAATGGAAGGCACAAAGATAGTGGACTGCGACAGGAACAGCCTTCCCGAAAATCTCGTGATTCCCGAGGGCGTTACGGAAATCAAAAGCCGTGTGTTTGCCGGAACCGTGATTAAGGCGGTAACCATTCCGGGCAGCGTAAAAAAAATCAGCGAACGTGCTTTTTGGGATTGTGAGTCGCTTGTAAGCGTAACGATTGCGGAAGGCGTAAAAAGAATTGGCGAATTTGCTTTTGCGGGGTGCACGTCGCTTTCCGGCTTGACGATTGCGGAGAGCGTTACGGAAATCGGCGACAATGCCTTTGTTGGCTGCACGGCACTTACCAGCGTGACAATTCCCGTGGGCGTAAGGACTGTTGGCGACGGCGCGTTCAGAGGGTGCAGGCTTCTTGAAAGCGTGACAATCCCCGCTTCCGTTGAGTCCATTGGGGAGGAAGCGTTCCGCAGCTGCGAGTCTCTTAGCAATCTGGAACTTGCCTATGGCTTTGAGCATATCGGGCACTGGGCTTTTGCATATTGTACGTCGCTTAGGCGCGTGATATTCCCCGCCACGCTCAAGTATGTGGGGGATTATGCATTTGTAAACTGCTTGGTGCTTAGGGAATTGGAATCCAAGGGCACAAAATACGACTGGCAGAGGGCACGAACAGTATTGGGGCATCCTTATTTGTACACTCCTGTCAGTACAGTCCGCTGTGTTGATGGAACCCTTCCGGTTCCGAATGACTGACGCGAGGAGAGCGACATGAGAAAAAGACTGGTTGCCGCGCTTGCGGCACTGCTGCTGGCGGAAAGCGCGTTCGCGCGGGATTTCCCCGCGTATTTGCGGATGAGCGGCACAAAGATTGAGGGCCAGGGCAATGTCTCTGTTCCCGATAATCTCGTGATTCCCGATGGCGTTACGGAGATTGGCACGGAGGCATTCAAAAACTGCTTCTGGCTCAAGAGCGTGACGATTCCTTCCAGCGTAAAGGAAATCGGCTACGGGGCATTTTATTGCTGCCTGGCGCTTGCGGAAGTAACGTTCGTCGGCACAAAGGCCGCGTGGGAAAAGACCAAGCGTGGCGCAAGCCTGTTCGAGATGACAGGCGTTACGGTCATCCGCTGCACCGACGGAGACATTCCGCTGTCCGAAGTGTCCGCCGCCGCGTCAGCGCAGGGCTTTCCTTCGTATCTGAAAATGGACGGCACAAAGGTAATGGGCTTTACCGGGCTTGTGGAGGATGTTGAGATTCCCGAGGGCGTCACGGAAATCGGCAAGGAGGCGTTCGCCCGTCACTTCAAGATTAAGCGCGTGACGATTCCTGCCAGCGTAAAAGAAATCGGCGAGCAGGCGTTCGCCGGTTGCTCGGGACTTGAGCGCGTGACCATTAAGCCGGGCGTAAAGAAAATCGGCAGATATGCGTTCCATGTGTGCACTGCCCTTCAAAGCATTGAGGTTCCCGCAAGCGTGACGGAAATCGGCGATGGCGCATTCGCCGGTTCTGGTCTTACGCATTTTACATTCCGTGGCAATCTAAAAGAAATTGTCATGATGGCGTTCTCCGGCTGCACGTCGCTTAAGACCGTGACGATTGAGAAAGGCATTACCAAGATTTGTTTGGAGGCGTTCTCCGGCTGCACATCTCTTACGAGCATGACCATTCCGGAAGGCGTTACGACCATCGAGAGCAATGCGTTCGCGTTCTGCACGTCGCTTGCGAGCGTCACGATTCCCCGTAGCGTAAGAAAAATCGGCGAAAAGGCGTTCATTGGCTGTGCATTCACGCGCGTGACCATTCCGGAAAGTGTTACGACCATCGAGAAGGGCGCGTTCTCTGATTGCACGTCGCTTGTGAGCATTACGATTCCCTCCAGTATCAGGGCTATTGACGACTATATGTTCTCCGGCTGCACGTCGCTTATGAGCGTCACGATTCCCCCCACGGTCAAGGCTATTGGCGGAAGTGCGTTTTCTGGCTGCACATCGCTTAAGGCCGTGACAATACCCTCCGGCATTACGGCCATCGAAATGGGCACGTTCAATGACTGCACGTCGCTTACGAGCGTTACGATTCCCGCGAGCGTCAGGGAAATCTGTCAAGCGGCGTTCCGTAACTGTGCGTCGCTTAAGGAAGTGGCATTACCCAATAGTATTGAGGTCATCGGGGTCAGCGCATTCACTCGCTGCGCATCGCTTGCGAGCATCACGATTCCTGCCAGTGTCAAGGAGATTGGCGAGGCGGCGTTCCTCGACTGCCCGTCGCTCAAGGACGTGCGGTACCGCGGCACGAAGGACAAGTGGAGGAACCTCAAACGGGGCGCCTTCATATTTTCCGCTACCGGCGCAAAGCTCGTCCATTGCTCCGACGGAGACCTTTCGGCAATTCTGGACTAGGCAGGAGCAGTTGCATAGTAGGTGTGAGAAAACGACCTAAGGCAAGCCAGTTTCACGCATTTGGGCTGACTGCTCCCGTCCGTTGCAAAATTAAGCGCGAAACACTAGAATATCCTCATTATGGAAAGC
>JAFLSP010000048.1 GCA_022510885.1 Treponema sp.
AGTTTTCCCTGCGTGAGAATCAGCGCGTTCTTGAAGATGAAGAACAGGACAAGCGCCATCGAGGTGAAAAAAATCATCGCCCGGTGCGACTTTACCCCGAACACGGCGACCAGTTCCGCCACGCGAGCGTGCTGCCCAAGCCAGTCCGGGTTCCCGATTATGGTGATAAGCGGATACAAAAGCCCGATGCCGAAGGCCTCTAACACGGCAATGACAAGCATGAGGCTGACAAGCAGTGCGCAAATGCACATCTGCTTTCGTGTGAGAATCTTGAAGATTTTAAAAAACGACTTCATGGTACACCCGCATATATTCTACAAAAGAACGGCAAGATTGGCAATGAATATGCGCGCACTGCAAGCGGGCGCTGGCAGCATGAGCCTCGGCGCGCGCCCGTTTTACTTTCCCCGCGTTTTGCGCTACACTGTCATCATGCCAGACCTTTTTGACACCGCACAGAAGCACGAGCCGCTTGCCGCGCGGATGCGGCCGCGCAACCTCGACGAGTACATCGGGCAGGACCACATCGTGGGCAGGGGGCGGCTCCTGCGGCGCGCGATTGCGGCGGACCAGCTCACCTCGGTCATCTTCTACGGGCCGCCGGGCAGCGGCAAGACCACGCTCGCGCGCGTCATCGCGAACCATACCGCGTCGAACTTCATCACGCTCAACGCGGTGCTGACGGGCGTGGCGGAAATCCGCGCGGCAATCAAGCAGGCGGACGACTTCTTCAAGCTCTACGCGCGGCGCACCATCCTCTTCGTGGACGAGGTGCACCGCTGGAACAAGGCGCAGCAGGACGCGCTGCTCCCCTGGGTGGAGAACGGCACGATAATCCTCATCGGCGCGACGACGGAGAACCCTTTTTTCGAGGTGAACAAGGCGCTCGTGAGCAGGAGCCGCGTGTTCCAGCTCAAGGCGCTCACCAAGGACGATTTGATGAGGGCGGCGCGCATGGCGCTTGCGGACACGGAGCGCGGCTACGGCCACTGGGACGTGCAGTTCGAGCCGGGCGCGCTGGAGCACCTGGTGGACACCGCCAACGGCGACGCGCGCAGCCTCCTGAACGCGCTGGAGCTTGCCGTGGAGACCACGCCCGATTCCTGGCAGCCCGCCGCCACGCCGCCCGTCCCCGCCTGGGGCACGACCATCTACATCAGCCGCGAGGCAGCCGAGGAGTCCATACAGAAGAAGGTCGTGCTGTACGACCGCGACGGCGACTACCATTACGACATCATCTCCGCCTTCATCAAGTCGCTGCGCGGGCGCGACCCCGACGCGGCGATGTACTGGCTCGCGCGCATGGTGCGCGCCGGCGAGGACCCGCACTTCATCTTCCGCCGCATGCTCATCTCCGCCTGCGAGGACACGGGGCTTGCCGACCCGGGCGCGCTCGGCGTGGTCGTCTCCTGCGCGGACGCATTCGACCGCGTGGGCCTGCCCGAGGGCCGCTACCACCTGGCGCACGCCGCGCTCTACCTCGCCACCGCGCCCAAGTCCAACTCGTCCATGGCCTTCTTCGACGCGCTTGCCGCCGTGGAGAAAGAGGACGCGGAGGTGCCGAACCACCTCAAGGACGGAAACCGCGACGCGGAGGGCTTCGGGCACGGCGACGGCTACCTCTACCCGCACGCCTACCGCGACCACTGGGTCGCCCAGCAGTACCTCCCCGACGCGCTCGTGGGCCGCGTCTTCTACACGCCGAGCAACCAGGGCTACGAGGCGAACATCCGCGAGGACGTGCTGAGCCGCCGCGAGATGCAGATTGCGCGCATCCTTGAGACGACGGACGGCGAGGCGCAGCGGGCGTGGGAGGACGCGCACGTAACCGGCTCGCAGAACTTTATGGGCAAGGGGAAGCAGCAGCCGGACGACGGCACGCCGACCGACCCCATATCCGCATGGTGGGTTCACGCGCACTTCCCCGGCACGGGCAAGCGGCAGCGCGCCGAGCAGCTCACCTTCACGCCCAAGGACGGGCGCAAGGAGAGCGCGCTCGACAAGGCAGACCGCGCATGGAGAAGTCGCCTTGACACCAACCGCGCGGAAGTCCTGCTTTCGGTGCGCGACACGATGACCGCGCTCGCCGACCTGAGCCGCCACCACCGCTCGCTCGTGTGGAATGCCGACGACGGCCTCCTGCTGTGGGAAGTTGCCCGCAAAACCCCCGAGGGCATGACCTGCGGACTGTGCCGCAGCGAAAAAGGACGCGCCATCCTTGAGCAGTACGGACGCACGCTCGGCGACCTTGACAGGCCGCTCCTCCTGTGCCGCCCGCCGAGCGACGAGCCGTTCCTCACGCCCCGCGCCTTCACCGACATCCTGCGCGAGTTCCAGTACAAGGGCGCGCTGTTCGACCGCCTCTTCTTCCGCGACCCCTTCACCTCCAAGGACTCCGTCGCCGCGCTTGCCCGCGCCTTCAGGGACGCGGCGACCTGCGCCCACAGGGCGAAAGGACTCGCCTTTACCGACGACGACCTGGACGAGGAGGAGGTCAGCGAAGCCGAAAGCCCCCTCGCACAGGGCTGGAAGGCCGTCGTCGCGCAGCGCATTCCCGCGCACGGACAGCGCGTCGGCGAGCTGATTCGCACGCAGGTGCTGACCGCCGCCACGCGCGAGCCGTTCGCGGACGCGCTCACGAAGATGGCGGAAGCCGAGGACGCCTTTTTCGGCGACGGCACGAACCCGCTGTTCAGCTGGGACGCGGACAGCATCGCCGAAACGTTCCGCGCGGAAGGACTGACCGTCACCGCCGCCGCCAAGACGCTCGCGGAAAAACGCCGCATCACGCCGCAGGAAATCGCCCGCTGGTTCGACCGCGACACGAGCGCATACGGCGCGACGCTCGCGCAGGCCCTCGGCGGCGAGACTGCCGACCGCCTGCGCACCCTGCTCACCAGCGCCGCCGCCAAGACCACCTTCACCTGGCAGACCGAAATCGCGTTCCTTACCATCGAGCTGCCACAGGCATAGGCGCACCCTCATACATTCCCGCAAAGCATTCGCGTCCTTGCGACCGGCGTTTTTCTCCATTGCAATATACAGAACTCGTATATTGCAACTACAGGTTTCGTATACAGCAATAGATGCCCGTTTCTTCGGAAAGGCGGCTTTATTTACACCGCACGTATTTTTTGGTACACTGGGAACAGATTTTCGCATGAGCGAGGGGTTGTATGAACGTGATTTTTTTGGGACCGCCGGGCGCGGGCAAAGGCACGCTGGCGAAGGAAGCGGCAAAGAAGTATGGCATCCCGCACATTTCGACGGGGGACATCTTCCGCGAGAACATCAAGAACCAGACGGAACTGGGCAAGAAAGCAAAGGCGATTATTGACGCGGGCGAGCTGGTGAGCGACGAGATTACGATTGGCCTGGTGAAGGACCGGCTCGCGCAGGCGGACACGAAGGGCGGCTACATCCTTGACGGCTTTCCGCGCACGATTGCGCAGGCGGAGGCGCTTGAAACGTTCGCAAAGATTGACGCGGCGGTGAACTTTGACATTGCCGACGAGGCCGTGGTGGAGCGGCTCGGCGGGCGCGTCTGCTGCAAGGACTGCGGGCAGATGTTCCACAAGGCCTTCAATCCGCCCAAGACGGCGGGGAAATGCGATGCCTGCGGCGGCGACTTGTTCACGCGCGACGACGACAAGGCGGAGGCGATTCAGAACCGGCTCGCGGTCTACCGCTCGTCAACCGCCCCGCTCATCGACTTCTACCAGGCAAAGGGGCTGCTGGTCAACGTGGACGCGCGTCCCGCGCCGGAACAGGTGCTCGCGGAATTCATGCAGAAATTCCCGCGGCACTAGGCGATGACCAAGGGCAGGTTCGCGCCGTCGCCGAGCGGCAGGATGCACCTGGGCAACGTCTACACGGCGCTGCTGTCCTGGCTGCTGGCAAAAAAGGCGGGCGGCGCGTGGATTCTGCGCATCGAAGACCTTGACCGGCAGCGGTGCAAGCGCGCGTTTGCCGAACAGCTGCTGGACGACCTGCGCTGGCTCGGGCTTGCATGGGACGAAGGGCCCGCAGGCGCGGACGACGCGGCGTTCTGCCAGTCCGCGCGGGATGCGCTCTACGCGCGGTCGCTCGACGCGCTGCGGGAGCAGGGGCTGCTGTACGACTGCTTCTGCCGCCGCGCCGACCTGCTTGCGGCAACCGCCCCGCACGCAAGCGACGGAACGCCCGTCTATGCCGGCACCTGCCGCCGGGTGACTGACGCACAGCGGGCGGGCTTTGTGCGCGCGGGGCGCGTCCCAGCACAGCGCGTCGCCGTTCCCGCAAAGGAGTCCGTCTTCTGCGACGGGCATTTCGGCGAGCAGCGGTGCGACCTTGCGCGCGACTGCGGCGACTTCGTGGTGCGGCGCGCGGACGGCACCTTCGCCTATCAGCTGGCGGTGGTCACGGACGACGCGCTCATGGGCGTGACGCAGGTGGCGCGCGGCGCGGACTTGCTCGCCGCCACGCATCAGCAGCTCTTTCTGTACGAGGCACTGGGCTACGCGCCGCCGCAGTTCTTCCATCTGCCGCTGCTCGTGAGCGCGGACGGGCGCAGGCTCTCCAAGCGCGACAAAGACCGCGACCTGGGCAGCCTGCGCGAGCGGCACACGGCGCAGGACATCATCGGGCTGATTATGTGGCTGTGCGGCTTTTCCCCGCGCAGGGAGGCGATGAGCCTGCGCGAGGCACTGGACGCATTCGACGCGGAGCGGCTGCCGCGCGCGGATATTGTCGTCACGGACGATTCCGTGCTATAATCGTTCCGTAACGTCCGGCTATGTCTCTCAACTGCAATGAAATCGACGAAATTCTCTCCGAACTTGACCTGACGGGCGCGTTCGTGCAGGACGTGGTGCAGCCCTCGTTTGACGCAATCGCGCTGTACACCTACAAGCCGGGCGCGCCCAAGACGGTGTTCGTCTGCCTTGCGGCGGGCGCGTGCCGCCTGCACGAGGTGCGGCGCAAAATTCCCAAGTACGAAAAGCCCCTGCGCTTTATGGAACTGCTGCGCGCGCACATCAAGGGCGCGCGGGTCACGGACTGCGCGCAAGTCGGAAAAGAGCGCGTCGTGCGGCTGCGGCTGCACAAAGACGCGCCCGTGCAGGTGATGCCCGCCGCACAGGAACGATTTGCGGGCAAGCGGAAGCGGACGGAAGCGGAAACGGCGGAGAGCGGCGCGAGCGAGTACCTGCTCTATATCCGGCTGTGGAGCAATGCGGCAAACATCTTCCTGTGCGACACAGACAACGTGATTCTCGACTCGTTCTACCGCCGCCCCGCAAAAGGCGAGATGACGGGCAATGCCTTCGTCCTGCCCGAGCAGAAACCGAGCGACAAGACGTGGGAGGTGCGCGACTTTGCGGAGATACAGGCGGCGTTCGCGGAACAGCATCCCGAAGCAGAGCCGCTTTCGCTCAACCAAAAGGTGGACGCATTCTACAGCCAGACGGCGACAACGCATTCATTAGAATCGCTGCTCGCGCAAGCGGAAAAATGGTACGCAGACCACAAGACCCGACAGGAAAGCGCGCTCGGGCGGCTCAAAGAAAAGCGCGCCGCCTTTTTGGACGCGGGACGGCTCAAGCATCACGGTGACCTCATCCTCGCGTTCGGGCATCAACTTGACGGCACGACCTCATTTTTGGACTGCGAGGACTACGAGAGCGGCGAGACCGTCAGCATTCCCATCGACCCGAAAAAAAGCGCGCAGGAAAACGCCGCCGCCTACTACGAGCGATACAAGAAAGCCACGCACGGACTGGAGGACTTGGAGCACGACATCGCGCGCGCCGAGACCGCCCTTGCCGCGCTGGAACGCCAGTATGAGGCGATGCGCGCCGAGACGAATCCGCTCAAACTGGAGCAGCTGCTGCGCCGGTCGCAAAAGCCGAAGCAACAGGAGAAAAAGGCGCATCCCGGCCTGGACTACGTTGTGGACGGCTGGTATATCCTCGTGGGGCGCGACGCGAACGAGAACGACGAGCTGCTGCGCCACCACGTGCGCGGGCAGGATATGTGGCTGCACACGCGCGACTACAGCGGCGGCTACGTATTCATCAAGGCGCGCGCGGGCAAGACCGTCCCGCTCGACATCCTGCTCTACGCGGGCAACCTCGCGGTCTACTACTCAAAGGCGCGCAAGAACGGCAGCGCGGATTTGTATTACACGCAGGTCAAGCACCTGCGCCGCGCAAAAAACGGCCCCAAAGGCCTGGTGCTTCCCACGCACGAAAAAAACCTTTTCGTCAAACTGGACGCGGAACGACTGCGCGCGCTGGAAGATATGCAACAGGAGCGAGCATTTTAACGCACGCAGACGAGCACCTGCTCCACCTTGTAAAACCGACTTCTTTACTATACAATACCACCATGAACATCAGCACGCTCTTGCAGCAGAAAAAAGTGACGCTTTCATTTGAAGTGTTTCCGCCAAAGCGACAGGACGACTTTGCGACCGTGGGCGCGGCGGCAAAGGAACTGGTCGCGCTCAAGCCCGATTTCGTCAGCATCACGTGCGGCGCGGCGGGGTCGCAGAAAAACGGCACGGCGGACGTGGCGGCACTGGTCGAACGGCACGGCACGACGGCACTCGCGCACCTCACCTGCGTCCGCCTCACGCGCGCGCAGCTGGACGAGACGGTCGCGGACTTCAAGGCGCGCGGCATTCAGAACGTGCTCGCCCTGCGCGGCGACCTGCCCAAAGACGCGCTCCCGGGCGAAGACCTCTTCCCCGCCGGAATGCGCCACGCCTCAGACCTGGTCGCCGCGCTCAAAAAAGAAGGCTTCTGCGTGGGCGGCGCGTGCTATCCCGAAGGCCATCCCGAAAGCCCCAACCGCGACATCGACATCGAGAACCTCAAGCACAAGGTGGACGCGGGCGCGGACTTTCTGACCACGCAGATGTTCTTTGACAACGACATGCTCTACAGTTTCCTCTACCGCTTGCAGTCGGCGGGCATCCGCGTCCCCGTCCTTGCCGGGCTGATGCCCATCACGAGCGCGAGCCAGGTGAGCCGCATGGTCGATTTGTCGAACGCCTACGTGCCGCGCAAGCTCCTCTCGCTCTGCGACAAATTCCGCAACGACGAAAAGGCCATGTGGCAGGCGGGCATCGCCTACGCGACCGACCAGATAATCGACCTGATTTCCAACGGCGTGCGCGGCATCCACCTCTACACGATGAACAAGCCGCGCGTCGCGCAGGCAATCCTCCGCAACGTGGACAGCATCCTCTCCGCCATAAACGGCACGGCGGCATCATAGTGGACTTCCGCTCGTTCTTGCAGGAGCGCGTCGCGCGCGGGCAGCCCGTCTTCTTTGACGGCGGCATGGGAACGATGATTCAGGCTTCGGGCGTGACGGACTTCGTGATTCCCGAGGACCTCTCCATCACCCGCCCCGACGTGATTCGCGCGATTCACCGGAAGTACCTCGACGCGGGCTGCCACGTGCTGACGGCAAACACCTTCGGCGCGAACCCGCTCAAACTGGCGGACGCGCCCTACTCCTGCGAGCAGTACATCGCCGCGGAAATGCGGATTCTGCGCGACTGCGTGGCGGAGGCGGAGGCCGACGGCAACGAGCGCCCGCACTTCATCGCCTGGGACACGGGGCAAATCGGGCGGCTGCTGGAGCCGATGGGCGACCTTTCATTCGACGAGGCCTATGAGAGTTTTCGGCTTGCGGCGACGCTTGCGGAGCGCGAGGGCGCGCAGGTGGCGATAATCGAGACGATGAGCGACCTGTACGAGATGAAGGCGGCAATCCTCGCGGTGCAGGAGAACACGCGCATGGCGGTGGTCGCGACTCCCACGTTCCAGCAGAACCTGCGCACGCTCACGGGCGCGGACGTGCGCACCTGCGTCACCTACCTGGAGTCGCTCCACGTTGATATGCTCGGGCTGAACTGCGGCGGAAGCCTTGAGGAGGACGCCGCGCTCGTGCAGGAGTTCCTGCGCTACGCGCACACGCCCGTGCTCGTGCAGCCGAACGCGGGCATTCCCGTCGTTACGGGCGGCAGGACGATGTACCGCGTGAGCGCGGAGGACTTTGCCCGCGCGCAGAAAGCGAACCGCCGTGCGGGTGCGGTCGCGCTCGGCGGCTGCTGCGGCACGACCCCGCCCCACATCGCCGCCATGATTCGCGCCGTGGAAGCCGACCCTGCGACCGAGCGCGCGCCCTTCGACGCGGCATTCGACACCCTTATCTGCTCGTACAATCAGACCGTGCAGATTGGCGGACGCGCCGGCCCGCAAATCGTGGGCGAGCGCATCAATCCCACGGGAAAAAAGGCCTGCAAGGAAGCGCTCCTCGCCGGCGACATGCAGTTCGTCCTGACCGAGGCGGAGCGGCAGATGCAGGCGGGGGCGCAGATTCTCGACGTGAACGTGGGGCTGCCCGGCATTGACGAGGCCGCCACGATGCTCAGCGCGCTGCGGACGATTCAGAGCACCTTCGCCGTGCCGCTGCAAATCGATTCGAGCGAGACCGCAGTGCTCGCGCAGGCACTGCGCTACTACAACGGCAAGCCGCTCGTCAACAGCGTGAACGGGCGCAAGGACGTGATGGACGCCGTGTTCCCGCTCGTGGCGCGCTACGGCGGCGCGGTGGTCGCGCTCTGCATCGACGAGAACGGCATCGCCCCCACGGCGGAAGGCCGCGTCGCCGTCGCACGGAAGATTATCGCGGAGGCGGCGCGCTACGGCATTCCGCCGCGCGACATCGTGGTGGACACGCTCACGCTCACGGTCAGTTCGCAGCAGAAAGAGGCACTGGAGACCGTCCGCGCGATGACGCTGCTCAAACGCGAATTCGGCGCGCAGGGGCTGACGTGCATCCTCGGCGTGTCCAACATCAGCTTCGGGCTGCCGCGCCGCGACATCATCAACAGCCGCTTCTTCGCCATGGCGCTGTACGCGGGGCTGGATGCCTGCATCATCAATCCCCTGAGCGCAGCGATGATGGAGACCTACCACAGCTACCGCGCGCTCGCCGGGTACGACGAGAACTGCCTCGCCTACATTCAGACCTACACGGGAACGGCCGCGCCGACGGCGGCAAGCCAGACCGACCGCCCCGAACGGAAACCCGCCGCAACGCCCGCAGCGCGGACGGACGCGAAACTCCCCGGCGACCTGAGCGACGGCGAGCGCGCGCTCATCGACATCATCTGCAAGGGCTTCAAGGACAAGTCGGGCGCGGCGACCGAGGCGCTCCTTGCGGCGGGCTGCGAGCCGGTCGCCGTCATCGACCGCTGCATCGTTCCCGCGCTCGACCTGGTGGGAAAGGACTTTGAGGCGGGCATCAAATTCCTGCCGCAGCTGCTTTTGAGCGCGGACACGGTGGGCGAGGCCTTTGCCGTCATAAAAAAACGGCTCGCATCAAGCGGCGGCGCGCAGGAAAGCCGCGGCACGATTGCGATTGCCACCGTGTTCGGCGACATCCACGACATCGGCAAGAACATCACCAAGGCGATGCTCGAAAACTACGGCTACACCGTGATTGACCTGGGCAAGAACGTGCCGCCGGAAACCATCATCAAGACCGTGCTTGAGGGCGACATCAGGCTGCTCGGGCTGAGCGCGCTGATGACGACCACCGTCGGCAACATGGAGACCACCATCAGCGACCTGCGCGCCGCGCTCGCAAAGGCGGGCAAAACCTGCGCGGTCATGGCAGGCGGCGCGGTGCTGACCGCCGACTACGCGGCAAAAATCGGCGCGGACTACTACGTGAAAGACGCGATGGCCTCCGTCGCCGTCGCAAAGGAAATCTTCGGCAGATGACGACCGCCCCGGAAAAGCGCATCAGAAAAGTCGCCGGCCGCCCGCTCGCCAGCTTCAGCGTACTGCGAAGCTACGCGAACCTCCTGTTCCGTCCGCGCAGCATCCCCGCAATCTTCGCCTATCTGCGCACGGTCGTCTGCAATTTCTTCATGCTGCAATTCTTGGTCAAATGGGGCATCAAGAAGATTCCCGTGGTGCGCGTTGACCACCCGCTCGACCAGACGATTCCGTTTCTGCCGCACAAAGTCGGCATCTACCTGCATTTCATCAATTTTTGGATTGAGCCGCTGAGTATGCTCATCTGCCACTACGGTGCGCACAAGGCCATGCGGTTCTGTGCGGAATGGCTGCGCGCCATCACGCGAGCCTACGACGAAGCGGCGCGGATGTACCGCTTCCGCATGAGCACCATGACGCGCCCCGCCTACCACAAGGGGCAGTTCCTCACGATTCACCTGCTCGACCCGCACCTGCTCTGCGTCCCGAGCCTGCACATCGCCATCGTCGTGCTGTGCTTCTCGTTCTACCGCCACTTCTTTGAGCGCGAGCAGTTCAGCGAGGCGGAAAAACAGCAGTGGAACGCGGAACTGTACGCGGGCGCGGTTGCCATTGCCGAGTCGGTGCTGTACGTCAAGCAGCACAGCGTCAACTGCGTTCCCGCCGCGCTCTACATGGTGAGCAGACTTTTTCCCGACCTCTTTACGCCAATCGATGCCGTGGCCTTCATCGACGCGCTGTTCCAACAGCCGGAGGGAATGAGCGGCGAGCAGGCACGTACCGTCCGCGAGCATATTTTGGATATGTACGAGCGGTTCCTGCTTGAGGGAACGCTCGATGACGACTGGCGCGCGCCGGTGCAGCGGTGGATTGTCGCCTACGGGCGAGAGAATCAGTCGGGAACGTAGCGCGCGCGGCTCGTTGCCGTCTCGAACACGTCCACCGCGCACAGCCGCGCGCCGCCGTCCTTTCCCGAAACGTCCGTGCCCTGCGCGGCAAGCTCGGCAAGCAGCCCGTCGTAGATATAGCGCGCAATCCGCTCCGCGCTCGGGTTCTGCGCGAACGCCGGGTTGTCGTTCAGGTTCGTGTGGTCAAGCGCACCGACCACCGTCCTGAGCGCGCCCTTGAGCACCGCAAAGTCCACGAGCATCCCGCCCGCGTCAAGCGTTTCCCCGCGCACGTGCGCATACACCGTGTAGTTGTGCCCGTGCAGCCGCTCGCACTTCCCGTGATAGTCGCGCAAAAAATGCGCCGCCGCAAAATCGGCCGTCACCCGAACTTCGTACATACGCCCAGTCTAGCGGAAATATGTATCAAC
>JAFLSP010000049.1:0-4541 GCA_022510885.1 Treponema sp.
GACGAGGTAGGGGAGGGCGAGGAGGACGGAGGAGGGCACGTTTCGGAGGGCGGCGAGGTTCTGCGCGGCGGAGCTGGCGTACTCGGCGGCGGCAAAGACGAGGACGGCGAGCGCGACGAGGACGGGGCGTTTTTTGCCCAGGTAGACGGCGGCGAGTGCGGTCCAGCCGCGGCCGCCGGCCATGCCCGGCACGTAGGACGACAGGCGCGCGGCGAGTATGCAGCCGGCAAGCGATGCGTCTGCGGCGGCGAGGAGCCATGCGAGCGTGCGGTAGCGCTCGGGGGAGATGCCGTGCGCTTGCAGCACGTCCGCGTCGCTGCCGGTCACGCGCAGGGTCAGCCCGAGGGTCGTCGTCTTGAGCATGACGATGTGGGCGGCGGCGAGCGTGGCGCACAGCAGCGTGGTGATGACGCGGACTCGCGCCGCGTCAAAGCGGAAGGCCTCGTCGTAGAGCACCCCGCGCGTGCCGTAGAGGGTGGCGGAGAGGAGCGTCGCGAGCGCGGCGAAAAACATGTTCATGGCGAGCGAGACGAGGAACATATTGGCGTTGCGCCGTGCGGCGACCCGCTCGATTGCCCCCACGAGCAGCGTGCAGGCGGCGACGGACAGCACGATGCCCGCCGCGAGGCTGCCCGTCATCCGCGTGAAGGCGTAGCAGCAGAACGCGCCGAGGTTTATCAGGCACTCAAGGAACATCGCCATGCGCCCCGCGTACTCGCTCACCAGACCGCCGAGCGTGACGAGCAGGAGCGGCGCGGCGATGTGGACGACCGCAATCACGCCGTTCATGCCGCCTCCCCGTGCCGCCTCATGTTGGCGACGAAAGGAATCGCGATGGAGAAGAGGATGACGCTCTGCACGATGCCCGCGATGTCGAAGCCGAAGCCCTGCGTGAGCGACACGCGCGAGGCGGACGTGAACAGCCAGGACAGCAGCAGGCTCACCGGCATGACGGCAAGCGGGTTGGCGCGGGCGATGAGCGCGACGTTGAGCGCGTTCCAGCCCATGTTGGCGTAGAAGCCTTTGTGGCAGGTGTGGTAGGTGCCGCAGACGGCGAAGAAGCCCGTGAGCGCGTGGAGCGCGCCCGAGGCGGCGAGCGTGAGGAAGGCGTTGCGCCGCGCGGAGTAGCCGCAGTAGGTGGCAAAGACGGGCGCGGCTCCCCACAGCCGCAGTTCGCGCCCCGCGCGTGTCCTGAACACGACCGCCCAGGCGATGGCGCAGACGGCGAGCGCGACGGCGAGCGACCAGGACAGCGGCGAGGGCGGCAGCAGCTGCGGCAGCCGGTACGCCTCCGCGATGTAGGGCAGCGCGAGCAGGTTCGTCTGGCTGCTGTGCTTTGAGGCGGTAATCAGCCCGTCGATGAGCGGGATGACGGCGGCGGACACGAGGAACGAGGTCAGCAGGACGCGCGCGCCGCGCAGTTCGCGCAGTGCGGCGGAAAGCATTGCCAGCAGCGCGCCGCTTGCGGCGGAGGCGAGCAGTGCGGCGGCAAAGGTGAGCGGCGCGGGAAGCGCGAGCGCGTTCAGCACGAGGCAGCCGACGAAGCCGCCCGCGTACACCTGTCCCTCGCCCCCGAGGTTCATCACGCCGCCCGTGATGGCGAGCGCGGAGCCGCACCCGGCGAGCATGAAGAACGCCGCCGTGTTGAGCATCGTGCCGAAATAGTATGCCGACGTGAACGAGCCGGCGAAGAGGCTGCGCAGTGCGGCGGCGGGCGTGCGGGCAAAGCACAGGATGAGCGCGACGCAGACGGCAAGCCCGAGCGCGGGTGAGATGAGCGCGGAAAGCGCGGCGGCAGTCCGGCCATGCGAATGGGCGGTCATGCGGGAATCTCCGTGGCGGAAAAGCGCAGGTGCGTCACGCCGCCTTCAAGCGCGTAGACGTTGCGGCAGAGCGAGAGCGGGAATTCCTGCGTGCCGAGAATCAGCACCGCCTTGCCCGCGCGCGTGAGCTTGGTGAGCGTCCGGCACAGCGCCGCCTGCGCCTGTACGTCCAGTCCCTGCATGGGATTGCACAGGATGAGCAGCGCGGGGTCGGTGGCAAGCTCGCGCGTGAGGATGAGCCGCTGGAGCATTCCGCCGCTGAGCTGGGAGACGGTCTGTTCGGGCGCGATGCGCACGTCCGCCTGCCGGATGAGGCGCAGGGCGGTGCCGCGCGGGTCGTCCGCTGCGTAGACGGCGAGCAGTTGTTCCACGGTGATGGCGGGGTGCGCGGAGCGGAAGGTGCGGTCGGACGGGACGATTGCCGTGCGGTGCGCGCGCAGGACGCGCGGCGTGAGTTTGTTCGCGCGGACGGTCGTGCGCGTGCCGTCTGCGGCGGCGAGCGTGACCGTTCCCTGCGCGCACGACGTTTCCATGCCCGTGAGCGCGTCCTCCAGCGTGTCGAGCGCGGCTTCCTGCAAGCCCGTCACCGCCGTGATTGCGCCGTACTCCGCCGTGAGCGTCGCGTCGAGCAGCGCGGGGCGGGTTTTCGGCAGCGCGGACAGGTGCGTGACGGCGAGCGCGATGCTTCTTCCGTCTGCGGGTCGCGCCGTGTCGCTTTTTTCTATTGAAAATGAAAGGGAAGCGGAATCCTGCGGCGTTTGCGCGGGGGAAATCGTCGTTCCGCCCGGGGCGATTTCCCCGTGCGTTTGCAGCCAGTCGTCGTAGTCCTTGGGGGAGTCGAAGTGCGCGGCGAGCGCGCCGTCTTGCAGGACGGTCACCGAATCGGCGCAGGTGGTCGCCTCGGCGCGGCTGTGGGTGATGATGATGACGTTCGTGCCGCCGTCGGCAAGCGCGCGCAGGTTTTTGTGGAGGCGGACGCGCTCGCCGCTGTCCAGAAACGCGGACGGCTCGTCGAGCAGGAGGACGCGCGGCTCTTGCAGCAGCGCGCCCAGCAGCGACACGTAGAAGCGCATGTTGCCGCCCAGGTCCTTGACGAGCGCGTTGAGCGGCAGGTGTTCTGCCCATTGGTCACGGAGCGCGAGCAGGCGGGCGGAGGGGGCGCGCAGGAAGAGCGGCTTTTTGGCGCGGGTCGCCTGCGTTTGCAGGATGATGTTCTCCTTTGCGCTGATTGCCGCCGCGAGCAGCGGACGCTGATGCACCGGCACGATGCCCGCGCGGAGCGCGTCCTTGGGCGCGGCGAATGCGACGGGGTTTCCGTCAAGCAGGATGCTGCCTGATGTCGGCACGAGGTCGCCGCAGAGCAGCCGCGCGAGCGTGGACTTGCCCGCGCCGTTCTCGCCGACGAGCGCGTGGATGCGTCCTTCCGCAAAGGACACGCTCACGCGGTCAAGCGCGGTCTTGAGCGGGTAGGATTTGGTCAGCGCGCGCGTCTCGACGGTCATGCGTTCAGTCGTTCAGCTGCTGCGGCAGCACGAGCTCACCGCTGCGCAGGGCGGCGACCAGTGCCGCCATCTTGTCGCGGATGTCCTGCGGCACGGTCTCGATGTAGGCGGGGTCGTCGTCAAAATACGACACGTAGCCGTCCCGGAATCCCACCGAGCGCACCGTTCCCCAGGGCGTTTCCCCGGCGAGGTAGGCGAGCGTGGTCTCCTTTGCCGCAAGTTCGTGCTTGGTCATGCAGCACGACACGATGACACCGGGCGCGTTGCGAAATCCGTTCTCGTCGAACCACACGATGTGCATGCCTTTTTCGCGGGCAGTGGCGATGACTCCCTGCGAGGCGCCGCCGCAAATCGGCAGAATCATGTCGATGCCCGCGTCGGACATGGCGCGCGCGATTTCCGCGCCTTTGGAAGCGTCGTACCAGTTGCCCACCACGCGGAAGTCCGCCGTCGTTCCCGGTGCCGCGTCCGCCGCGCCCTTGGCGAAGTAGGGGTACAGGATGTTGTTCATAATCGGGTATTCCTGTGCCGCAATCAGCCCGACCTTGTGCGTCCGCGAGAACAGTCCCGCCATGTAGCCCGAAATATAGGCCTGGTCGCGCTGATTGTAGCTCACCGTGTACATCTGCGGATTTCCCTCAGCCGCCGCGTCAAGGAAGATGAACTTCGCGTCCGGGAACTGCCGTCCGACCTGCTCGCCAAGGCCGGGCAGCGAGGGGTTGGACGAGATAATCACGTCGTACTCGCCCGTGGCCGCAAGCGCGGTCAGTTTGGTCGCCCATTCCGCCTGGTTCGTGCCCGCCTCCATGACGTACAGCGAGGCTTTCTGCCCGTCCGCGCGCGTGGCGTTGTACTCGTCCACTGCCGCCGTCACGCCCGCCGCCACGTGCGCATAGGACGGCGAGTCCGCGATGATTCCCGTGATGAACACCGCGATTGATGGCGCGCGTTCCGCTGTCTTTTTCGCGCAGCCCGCGCCCGCAAGCGCGACGAGCGCGCACAATAATGCCAGTTTCCTCATAGTTTGCTCCTTTCTGTCCGCGGATTCGCTCCGCGTGTGCATATCGCCGTGCGTTTCGGACTGCTTCCGAATGTTGCTCCGGCGCGATTTTATGCTTCCGTGTTTTCCGTGCGGAAAAGTCCGCGCGTCGTCAGTCCTGCCGCCTCCGCGATGTTGTCGTGCAGTTTCATCAGCAGGCGCAGCAGTTCGCTCTGC
>JAFLSP010000049.1:4641-8625 GCA_022510885.1 Treponema sp.
CGCCTCCGCGATGTTGTCGTGCAGTTTCATCAGCAGGCGCAGCAGTTCGCTCTGCTCGGCGGCGGAAAATCCCCGGTAGCTCGTGCGCAGCAGTTCGTCCGACAGGCGGGCGGTCACGGCCTTGTACTCCGTGCCTTTTGCCGTGAGGCGGACGTATTTTTTGCGGCTGTCTGCGGCATCGCGTTCGGTTGCCACGAGTGCGGCGGTCTCCAGTTTGCGCACAAGCACCGTGGTCGTCGATTTGTCGCGGTTGATACGCCGCGCCAGTTCGCCCAGCGTCATCCGCTCCGTCTGCGACAGGCAGAAGAGCAGGAAGCCGTGCGACGAGACCAGTTCGGGCAGCCCCGCGTCCGTCATCCTGTGCCGAAGGAAGTCCTGCGACAGCGAGTGGATGCGCGAGATGAGCGAGACCACCGCGTTCACGCCATATTCCATGCGTCCAGTGTAGCGAAAAGCCGCGCGCGTGTAAAGATAGTTTTATATAAAACATTTTGGCGGTTTCGGCAGTCGTCGTGTACCCGTTGCCCATCTCGCGAAATTCCTCTAGAATAGCGTATCATTGCATTGGGGGCGGATATGCGGAGCGACATTGAGATTGCGCAGGCGAATGACATTGCGCCGGTTGCCGACGTGGCGCGGAGCATCGGCATTGCGGACGGCGACTTGGAGTTGTACGGCCCGTACAAGGCGAAACTGACCATGCGCGCCTTGCGCGCGATGCAGCGGAAAGTGGCGGACGGCACGCGCGGTCGCCTCATCCTGACCACGGCAATCACGCCCACGCCGGCGGGGGAGGGCAAGTCCACCGTCTCCATCGCGCTTGCGGACGGTCTGCGCGGCATCGGCAAAAAGGCGGTCATCGCGCTGCGCGAGCCGTCGCTTGGTCCCTGCTTTGGCGTGAAGGGCGGCGCGTGCGGCGGTGGCTACGCGCAAATCGTTCCTATGGAAGACATCAACCTGCATTTTACGGGCGACATCCACGCCATCTCCATCGCGAACAACCTGATTGCCGCGCTCATCGACAACCACATTCAGCAGGGGAACGCGCTCGGCATTGACCCGCGCACCGTCAGCTGGAAACGCTGCGTTGATTTGAACGACCGCGCGCTGCGCAACGTGGTGGTCGGCTTGGGCGGCATTGCGGACGGCGTGCCGCGCGAGGACCATTTCTGCATCTCCGTCGCGAGCGAGCTGATGGCGATTGTCTGCCTCGCCACGTCCGTCTCCGACCTCAAAAGGCGCATTGATGCCATCACGGTCGCGCGGACATACGGCAAAAAGCCCGTGCGTTTTGCCGAATTCGGCTGTACGGGTGCGGTCGCCGCGCTGCTCAAGGATGCCGTGCGCCCCAACCTCGTGCAGACGCTCGAAAAAACGCCCGCGTTCGTGCATGGCGGACCGTTCGCCAACATCGCGCACGGCTGCAACAGCCTGAACGCCACGGTCTGCGCGCTTGCCACGGGCGACTACGTGGTGACGGAGGCGGGATTTGCCGCCGACCTTGGCGCGGAAAAATTCTTCGACATCAAGTGCCGTGTTGGCGGCCTTTCTCCCGATGCCGTGGTGATTGTGGCGACCGTCCGTGCGCTCAAAATGCACGGCGGCGTGGAAAAGTCCGCGCTTGCCGTGCCGAACGTCGCCGCGCTGGAAAAAGGCTTCGCGAACCTGCGCGTCCATATTGAGAACGTCGCGAAATTCGGCGTGCCGTCCGTGGTGGCAATCAATCACTTTGAGACGGACAGCCCTGAGGAGACCGCCGCGCTTGCGGCCTTGTGCGAGCGTTGCGGCGTACAAGCCGTGGTGACGGAAGGCTGGGGCAAAGGCGGCGCAGGTGCGGCTGACCTTGCGCGCGCCGTCGTCGCGCTCTGCGACACGCACAAAGCCGCGTTCGCGCCGCTCTATGCCGACGACCTGCCGCTTGAGCAGAAAATTGAAACCGTTGCGCGCGAAATCTACCGCGCGGGCAGCGTGGAATTCGCCCCTGCCGCGCGCCGGAAACTCGCGCAGTTCACCGCGGACGGCTACGGCAGCCTGCCCGTCTGCATCGCAAAGACGCAGAGCAGCATCAGCCATGACCCTGCGCTTACGGGCGCGCCGAGCGGCTACGTTTTCCCCGTGCGCGACGCGCAGCTCTATTCCGGCGCGGGATTCGTGGTCGCCCTTGCCGGCGACGTGATGACCATGCCGGGGCTTCCCCCGCGCCCCGCCGCGCTCGCCATTGACGTGGACGACGACGGCGTGATTTCGGGGCTGTTCTGAAACACACCACAAGGACGAATTGTCATGCTTGCCTTTTTCCTGAAAAAAAACTTCTGCGACGGTTGGGACAACCTGTTCCTTATTCTCATCAGCAATCTCGTCACGATTGCGCTGCTTGCGGCGCTCGCGCTGTTCGTGCAGGCGGCCGCGCATATCGCGCTGCTTGCCGTGTTCGTTGCCCTCGTGCTTTCCTGCGGCGTGCTGATGTCCGTCGTGTTCGCTTGGGGCGCGGTCGCGCGCAAAATCGCCGACTTCAACACGCCGTCTTTGGCACTGTTCTTCCGTTCGCTCAAAGAGTCCTGGCGCACGGGCTTCCTGTTCGGGCTGCTGCTTGGCGCGTTCCTGCTCTTCGTCTTGGTGGCGACGCGCTTCTACCTCGGCATGGCGTTCTCGGGCAAGACCGTCGGCGTGTTCTTTACGCTGCTCGTGGTCGTGTTCGCGCTCGTGTGCGTGGCGGCAGTGCAGTGGTTCGTGCCGCTTTATTTTTTGCAGGAGGAAAACACCTTCGGCAAGTGCCTCAAAAAGTCCTTCATCATCTTCTTTGACAACGCCGCGTTCTCGTTCGCCCTGCTGTGCTACGACGTGCTGCTGCTCGTCCTCTCGCTCTTCCTCTTTTTCCTGCTTCCCGGCATTCACGGCATCACGCTCGCCACCACGAACGCGCTGCGCCTGCGCCTCTACAAGTACGACTGGCTTGACGAGCACCCCGACTTCCTGACCGACCGCGACAAACGCGCCGCCGTCCCTTGGGACGACCTGCTTGCCGCCGACAAAGAAACCCTCGGCGACCGCAAGTTGCTTTCGTTTATTTTTCCCTGGAAGTGACGATGCCTTTGCTTCGTTTGGTATTGCGCAAAGGCTTTTCCGCGTTACGCAAGATTTGCTTGATGTGAAACGAGGCTTGCTTGACTTGAAGCGAGCCTCGTTTTATTACACTGAAGCGTAGTTTGTCTTATCAATCGCAAATCCCATGACGGACTGCGTGATGTCGCGCTCCAGCGTCTCAAAGATATACTCGCGTATCAGCGTGATATTATTTTCTTCGGTGGTCTCGTTGTTTATCACAAAAATAGCGGCGTAAGAGTTCGGGCCGTTCGGCTTGACGACCAAAGCCTTTACATGCACTTGCAACTGCCGCCCATTCAGTTGCAGCGAAACGACGATTTCTGTTTTTGTGTTCAAAAACGGCAAGTTGCTTGAGGGGAGCAGGATGGCAACGCTCGCCGTGCTGATGTCAATAAGCCGTGCCTTGAACATCCGCCCGCCCGAAATCCACAGGAAGCCCGCGCTTGCGTCGTTCGTGCAATCTGCGCGCACGAACTTTCGCTTTCCTTTCGCGCCGAGACTGTCCAGTTTCTCTGTCAGGCTCGGGATTATGCTGTTGGGCTGCCCTTCGGTGCGGAAAATGCCGCCCGTAATGTAGGGGCAGTCCTGTAAAGCCTTTAGGTCAAGGGGGGCGAGCCGCTCGCAACAGATACCGATGGTTGTGGAACTGAACGTCGGGTCTTCTTTAAGTGTACGGAAAAAATTGAGCCACGCGGCAATCGGCAGCTGCTCTTCGGGGTTGATGTACAGCAATGCGTCATGATGGATGCGCATATACGCCTTAGCCAACTTGTAGTCTATAAGAACATAGACTTCGTATTCCTTTTTCTTTAGCGTATCTATGACAGCACGCATAGAAAATGTCGGATTGAGGAAGAATACTTTGCGCCCGAATATAGG
>JAFLSP010000049.1:8725-11055 GCA_022510885.1 Treponema sp.
CAACGCCATCGGGTTTTTGCTCAAGGTTCGCGACCACGGCGAAATACTGCTCGACGGAAGCGGGAACGCTGTCGGAACTGAACCACACTTTTGCACTTTCTGCCTTGGCATAGTCCGCGACCGCCTTCACGTCGTCCTCGCTCACTTTCGCAAAGTCCACGCCGTCCATCACCACACCCGAAACGGCAATGCCGCCCGCTTTCAGTGCTTTGAGCGTGTTCACGACCTTTGCGAGCGTGAAGTTGTCAAGCGAGAAGTTGAGAATCGTGCGCTTGGACACCACGTCCGTCTTCAGTTCCGCCGCACCGTTCTTTTTCTTGGCGATTTCGGCAAAAATACTGTCGTACCAAGAGATGACGTTCGACGAATGCAGGTCGAAGGTGACGTGCGCCAACTGCTTGTCCTGCAAGAGCGTGTCCATGCCGAACTGCACGAGCACACTCGTCTTGCCCAGGCCTTTCTTTGCCGTCACAATGCCGATTTCGCCCGCCTTGAGTCCGCCGTCCGTCGCCTCGTCGAACAGCCGGACGGGGCTTTTGTCATACAAATCTTGCTTTACCATAATCAGTTGCCCGCCTTTTTCTTCGCTTGGAATTCTTTGATAAGCTCGTCCGCCACGTTGTTCGGAACGCGACCGTATTTCTCGAATTCCATCGTGAATTCGGCCTTGCCCTGCGTGGATGAGCGCAGAATCGTGGAGAAGCCGAACATCTCGCTCAGCGGCACTTCCGCGTTCACGGTGGACTGGTTGTTCTCGTCGCTTGAGTCAAGGATGACGCCGCGCCGCTGGTTAATCAGCCCGAACATATTGCCTTGGAACTCCGTCGGCCCCTCAATCGACACTTTCATAATCGGCTCAAGGATGACCGGCTTCGCCTTTTCGTAGCCCTCGCGGAACGCGCCGATTGCCGCCGTCTGGAACGCGATGTCGGATGAGTCAACGGGGTGGTACTGGCCGTCGTTAATCGTACAGCGCACGCCCACCACCGGCGCGCCGATGAGCGAGCCTTTTTCCATCGCTTTCTTGAAGCCCTTGTCGCAGGACGGAATGTACTCGTTCGGAATCGCGCCGCCCTTGATGGAGTCAACGAACTCGTAGTCCTGCTCGCTGATAGGCTCCATGAAGCCCGCCACGCGACCGTACTGACCCGAGCCGCCCGTCTGCTTCTTGTGCGTGTAGTTGAAGTCCGCGCGCGCCGTGATGGACTCGCGGTAGGCGACCTCCGGCTGCGACACCTTGACCTCGCACTTGTACTCGCGCTTCATGCGCTCCACGTAGACCGCAAGGTGCAACTCGCCCATGCCCTTGATAATCGTCTGGTTTGACTCGGGGTCAACGTAGGTCTGGAACGTCGGGTCTTCCTTGGTGAAGCGGTTGAGTGCTTTCGACATATTCGCCGCGTCGCTCTTGTTGACCGGCTCAATCGCCTCGGAGATGACCGGGTTCGGCACGAACATAGAGGTCATGGCGTAGTTGATGCCCTCGCCGCAGAACGTGTCGCCGGAGGCGCAGTCCACGCCGAACAGCGCGCAGATGTCGCCCGGCTCGCCCACGGAGATGTCCTCCATTGCCGCCGAATTCATGCGGACAAGGCGACCGACCTTGAACTTCTTGCGTGAGCGAGTGTTGTACAGCTCCATGCCCTTTACGACGCGCCCCTGATAGACGCGGATATAGGTGAGCTGTCCGAACTGCCCGTCGTCCAGTTTGAACGCGAGCGCGACCGCCGGCTTGTCGGGAACGTTGAACAGTTCAATCTGCTCCTCGTTCTTGTCCAGGTCAAGGCCGTAGTTGTGCACTTCGGTCGGGTTCGGCAGATACCGCTCCACGCCGTCCAAGAGCGGCTGAATGCCCTTGTTCATGTGCGCCGAGCCGCAGAACACGCCGACGAACTGCTCGGCAATCGTGCCCTTGCGGATTGCGGCAATCAAGTCCTCTTCTTTTACGTCGCCGCCTTCAAGCACCGCCTCCATGAGCGCGTCGTCAAAGTTCGCGGCCTCCTCAAGCAGTTCCTGGCGGTAGCGTTCCGCCTCGTCCTTGAGGTGCGCGGGAATCTCCGCCACGCGCACGTTCTCGCCGTTGTCGCCGTCAAAGTAGAGCGCTTTCATGCCGACCAAATCGACCACGCCCTCCAGTTTGTCCTCAAGGCCAATCGGCAGCTCCACCATGTGCGCGTTCAGGCCGAGCTTGTCGCGCAGCTGCCCGCACACGCGAATCGGGTTCGCGCCCTGCCGGTCGCACTTGTTCACGAAGGCGACGCGCGGAACGTGGTAGCGCTTGAGCTGGCGGTCAACCGTAATCGACTGCGACTGCACGCCCGCAACCGCGC
>JAFLSP010000005.1 GCA_022510885.1 Treponema sp.
TTCGCAATGCGATTAACGACCAGATTCTGAGCAGTTCGAAGATTAAAGACGTGCGATTTATGCAGCTTGATGTCATCACCCAGTAGGGTGCGTCGGGCGGTGGAAGGGAGACGGCATGAACGAGGTTCTGTCACAAGACGAGATTGACCAGCTCTTGCAGGCCATCAGTTCGGGGGATACCGACACTGATGACTTCAAGCCGGTCAGTGACACGCGCAAGATAAAGATTTACGACTTCAAGCGCCCCGACAAGTTCTCGAAGGAGCAGATACGCACCGTCTCGATTATGCACGAGACGTTCGCGCGCCTCACCACGACATCCTTGTCCGCGCAGCTGCGCTCGCTGGTGCACGTGCACGTCGCGTCGGTTGACCAGCTGACCTACGAGGAGTTCATCCGCTCGATTCCGACGCCGACCACGCTCGCGGTCATCAACATGGACCCGCTCAAGGGCAACGCGGTGCTTGAGATTGACCCGGCGATTACGTTCAGCATGATTGACCGCTTGTTCGGCGGCACGGGGCAGGGCGCGAAGGTCAGCCGCGACCTGACCGACATCGAGCAGTCCGTCATGGAGGGCATCATCGTGCGCATCCTCGCGAACATGCGCGAGGCATGGACGACGGTCATCGACCTGCGCCCGCGCCTGGGGCAGATTGAGACGAACCCGCAGTTCGCGCAGATTGTCCCGCCGACGGAGATGGTCGTCCTCGTCACGCTGGAGACGAAGGTGGGCGAGGAGGAAGGCATGATGAACTTCTGCATTCCGTACCTCACCATCGAGCCGATTATCTCGAAGCTTTCGTCGCAGTTCTGGTTCAGTTCGGTGCGCAGGAGCGCGACCACGCAGTACCTCGGCGTGCTCAAGGAGAAGCTCGCCGACGTGGACATGGACGTGGTTGCCGAAATCGGCACGATAGCCCTGCCCATCCGCGACGTGCTTGGTCTGCGCGTGGGCGACGTGGTGCAGCTCTCCAACACGCGCGTGGGCGACCCGCTGACGCTGAGCGTAGGGAACGAAAAGAAATTCTACTGTCAGCCGGGTGTCGTCGGCAAGAAGATAGCCGTGCAGGTCATCGGAAAGATAGAAGAAGCAGAATCTGGTGATTATGAAGAACTAGCCGTTGAAGGAGAAGACTCGTATGAGTGATGGAGCAATATCGCAAAGTGAAATTGACGCGCTGCTTTCCGGCGTGGACATGGGCGGGATTTCCGCTGCTCCTGCGAGCGCCGCGTCGTTTGATGTGGCGACGCTGGGAAAATTCGCCGGCGGTCTGAAAGACAAACTTGCCGGCAACCTGAACACGATGACCGGTGCGTCGTTCGAGGCGGGGAATCCGTCGGTGGAGGCGCAGAGCCGAGACGAGTTGCTTTCGAAGCTTCCCGATATGGTCATCGCGATTATGGCGGACTTCAACACGGGGCTTAAGGGCGACCACCTGTTCGTGCTTTCTCCCGAATTCGGGCAGAAACTGACCAGTCTCATCAACGGCGAGGAGAATGCCGAGCTGGACGACATGGCGCTTTCGGTCATTTCGGAAGTGGTGTCGCAGCATACTGGCTCCGAGATAACCGACCTGAGCGCGGGCGGCAAGCTGCCCGGTCTTGCGAGCAATCCTGCCGAGGCGGTGCACGTGCCCAAGGCGATGGCGCGCATTCCGCAGGGGGCGTTCTGCCTGTTCACGTATCCCGTCACGCTTGACGGCCAGACGTACACGCTGTGGGAGGCGGTGTCCGAGGAGGTGGCGCAGGGCATGGTGACGGCGCTCGGCGGCAACCCGCCTCCGCAGGCGGCGGCAGCGGGCGATGCGATGGGTACGCTTTCCGCGAGCGATTTGGGCAGCCTGATGGGCGGGGCTTCTCCGCAGCCGGCAGGCGGTATGATGCAGCAGCCAGGAGCAGGGGGCATGAACATGGGAATGCAGCAGCCGATGATGGGCGGCGGGATGCCGATGGGCATGAACACGCCGAACGTGCAGCACTTGCAGTTCCCGAACCTTGCGGGCGGTCCGACCGCGCAGGAGCAGGGGAACATCGGTCTCATCATGGACGTGAACATGGAGATGACCGTGGAGCTGGGGCGCACCAAAAAGCAGATAAAGGAAATCCTGGGAATGGGCGAAGGCACGATTATCGAGCTGGACAAACTTGCCGGTGAGCCGGTGGACATTCTCGTGAACCATAAGGCGATTGCGAAGGGCGAGGTGGTCGTCATCGATGAAAACTTTGGCGTTCGTGTGACCGAAATCTTGGCTCCGATAGACAGGGTCGGAAGTATACAATGACGAGCCGTTCCGTGCGCGGGCGCGGAACGGTGTGGGTGGGGGACAATGAAACATATCTCAGTGCGCATGGTGTGGGCCGTTTTCGTGTTTGCTCTGTGCGCGCCGCTTTTTTCTCAAGAGACAGCGCAGGACTCGGTTGCGGCGGCGGACATCACGCTTGACACGCCGGAGAATGCTATCCGCTTTGACTGGAATGCGGCGGCGGAGAATCCGGTGGCTGAGTCGCCGCGCAGTCCGTCGTCGCTCGGGGTGTTCGTGCGCATGTTTGTCGGACTTGCCGTGGTCGCCGCGCTCATGTACGGCGTGATGCGGCTGATGCGGCGCGGTCTGCGCCCCCGCGCAAGTGATGACCCTTTCCTGCGCCGTGTGTCGCAGGTCTCGCTTGCTCCCGGGAAATCCGTGCAGGTCGTGACGCTGTTCAACCATGCGTATCTCGTGGGCGTGAGCGACAACGCCGTCAACCTGATTGGCGAGATTGCTGACGCGGAACTGGTCGATTCGATGAATCTGTACGCAGACCAGCAGGAGAATGCGCCGCGTCCCCGTTCGTTTGAGGACATATTGCGTATTTTTATGGGGCGCAAGGCGGCAGCGCGGGCTGAGGACGTGCTGTCGGACAGCGCGCAGTCCGCGACTGATATGCTGCGGCAGCAGCGCGAGCGGCTCAACCGCGGCGCGGACGAGAACGGAGCGGACGCATGACCGCCGCGCTCAATCGTTTTTTTACTGCACGATTCCCTAAAATTCTCGTCGTCGCGTTGGTCGTGGCGGTGTGCGTGCTTCCCGCGTCGTCGCAGTCGCGGCAGAATCAGGGATTTCCCGGCGGTACGGCGCGCGGGACGACGGAGATGAACGACCGCGTGACCGCGCCGACCATTCCGAACGTGAACATCAGCGTGACGCAGCCGCAGACGGGAAACCAGGTTGCGTTCTCTCTGCAGCTGCTCCTCTTGCTGACGGTGCTCACGCTCGCGCCGAGCATCATCATTTTGACGACGAGTTTTCTGCGTTTCTCTATCGTACTCGATTTTATCAAACGCGCGCTTTCCTTGCAGCAGGTGCCGCCGACTGCCGTGCTGAACGGCATCGCGTTCTTTATGACGGTATTCATCATGTGGCCGGTGTTCAGCGAGGTGTACGCGAAAGCATACCGCCCGCTTGCTGACGGGCAGATTACGGTGCAGGAAGCCTACGCGCAGGCGGAGACCCCGCTTCGGCTGTATATGTACAAGCAGATTGCCGCAGGTGACAGCGAGAAGGCGATGCAGACTATCGGGTACTTCTACCGGCTGACTGACCTGCCGCGCCCGAACGATTTTTCCGAGATGCCGACGTACATCCTCGTTCCGGCGTACATCCTGCACGAGCTGACGGTGGCATTCAAAATCGGCATTATTCTGTACATTCCGTTTATTGTCATCGACATGGTGGTGGCGAGCATTCTGATGAGCATGGGCATGATGATGCTGCCGCCGGTGCAGATTTCCATGCCGTTCAAGCTGATTCTGTTCGTCCTGGTGGACGGCTGGCATCTGCTCACGCAGCAGCTGTTCATGTCGATTGCGCGGTAATTTGAGGAGGCTTTCGTGGACATAGTGAACAATCTTTCGACGGTCGGGCAAATCCTTGTGCTGATGCGCAGGGCGGTCTTGCACGTGTTCATCCTGTGCGCGCCCGTGCTCGGCGCGGCGCTCGCCGTCGGGCTTATCGTGGCGATTTTTCAGGCGACGACTTCGATTCAGGAGCAGACGCTGACGTTCCTGCCGAAAATGCTCATCATTCTCGGCATGATTGCCCTGCTCGGTGGCTGGATGCTCGCGACGATGCGCGGCTACACGTTCTCCCTGTTCGCGATGATTCCCGACCTCGCGAAATAGCCGATGCTCGACCTGATTGCCGCGCAGGCTCCCGCGTTCCTGCTCGTCGCCGCTCGCTGCTTTGCGTTGGTGCTGACGCTGCCGCTGTTCTCGCAGCGCACCGTGCCGCGTATGGCAAAAGTGGCGTTCGCTGGCTATCTTGCGTATCTGATGCTTCCGCACGCTGACCTCGCGCGGTACGCGCCGTATCTTGCTGACGGCGCGTTTTCGTTGCAGTACGTCCTGTTGCTTGGCGGGGAGGTGCTGCTCGGCATCATCACGGGGTTCTACGTGACGATTATCTTCGCGGCGTTCAGTACGGCGGGACAGTTTTTCGCGTTCCAGATGGGCTTCTCCGCGTCCGAGGTGTACGACGCTTTGAGCCAGGTGGAGAACCCGCTGATGGGACAGTTCTTCAATCTGATTGCGATGCTCATCTTCTTGCAGAACCACTGGGCGCAGCTGCTGTTTTCGCGCGCGCTGTCGTCGTCGTTCGCTTCGATTTCTGCGTTCTCGCTCGTGGCGGGCAATGAGCAGGTTGCGCTCTTCCTGCTCGGGGGGCTGTCAAAATTGTTTGCGGATGCTTTCGTCATCGCCCTGCCAATTATGGGCACGCTGCTGCTCATCAACGTGGCGATGGGCATGCTCTCCAAGGCTTCTCCGATGATGAACATGATGAGCGAGGGCTTCCCCACGATGATTCTGGTGGCGTTCTTTCTCATCATGGCGCTGCTGCCGCACGTGTGCGAGTTCTTCACGCATTCGTTCGAGGGCGCGTTCGTGCGGCTTGAACGGCTGTTCGTCGTCCTTGCGCCGGGAGGTGGCTCGTGAGTTTTGACGACATCGACCTGCAATGGTTTGCGGCGGAGGACGAGGGACGAACGGAGGAACCGAGCGAGTTCAAGCTCCGCAAGGCGCGCGAGGAAGGGCGCGTCGCGAAAAGTCCCGAGATTGCCGCCGCGCTCGTCATGCTGGTGACGATTGTCACGCTGATTGCCCTCGCGCCGATGCTGTTGCGCCAGTGCGAGGAGGTGCTGCGTTTCTTTTTTACGCGCGTGACGGAGAAGGACGCGCTGCGCCCGACGTATCTCGTTATCTCCCTGCGCTACCTGCTGCGCATGGTCATGCCGCTCGCGTCCGTCGGCATCGTGGCGGCGGTGGCGGCGAACCTCGTGCAGAACCGCGGCTTCCTTTTTTCGGTCAAGCCGATTACGCCGGATTTAAACAAGATTGTGCCGCGCCTCGGGCAGTACCTCAAGAAGACGGTGTTCTCGTTTGAGGGCAGCTTTAACGTGGTCAAGTCGCTCGTAAAAATCGTGTTTATCGCCTTGATTGCGTACGTGATTATCCGTGCGAACATCGCCCGTGTGCTCGAACTGCTGAACGCGGGGAGCGTGCGCGCGGCGGTGGGGCGCGTGGCGGGCATCGCCGCGCAGATTCTGGTCGCCTGCGCCGTCCTCTTCCTCGTCATCTCCGTCCCGGACTACTTCGTGCAGCGGCGGCAGTTCATCGAGAGCATGAAGATGACCAAGCAGGAGGTCAAGCAGGAGTACAAGGAGATGGAGGGCGACCCCGAGGTCAAGTCGCGCCTCAGGCAGATGCAGCAGCAGCTCCTGCAGCAGAACATGCCGCGCGCCGTGGCGGAGAGCGACGTGGTCATCACGAACCCGACGCACTTCGCGGTCGCGCTCCAGTACGACGCGGTGAAGGCGGACGCGCCGATTGTCGCGGCAAAGGGCGCGGACGAGGTGGCGCTCCGCATGCGCACGATTGCCTACGAGCACGATGTCCCGGTCGTGGAGAACCGTTCTTTGGCACGTGCGCTCTATACAAACGCGGAAATAGGTGATATAATACCTGAAGCATATATAAAAGCGATAGCAACTATATATACCCAGATTGATTATCTCAACAAAAAGAAGTGAGCCTGATGGGGGTGGGGATTGGCAAGCCGATTTTTGGGGCTTTTTAAGGACGTTCAGAATCTCGCGATGAGCGCGGCCGTGGTGGTCGTCGTCTTCATGATGCTGTTGCCGCTTCCCGGCGCGCTCGTCGATACGCTGATGATTCTCAATATTTTCTTCGCGCTCGCGGTGCTGCTGCTCGTCGTGTTCACGCCGAAGTCGTCGAGCCTGTCGTCGTTCCCGCGCATCATCCTGTTCCTCACGCTGTACGGGCTGGGGCTGAACGTGTCGTCAACCCGGCTGATTCTCAGCTCCGCGCGGCTCTACGGCTACGAGCGCTTCCCCGGCACGATGCTCAAGGCCTTCTCGTCCATCGTTGCGGGAGACTCGCTTGCCATCGGATTGATTATCTTCATCATTCTGATTATTGTGCAGGCCTTCGTCATCACGAAAGGCTCGGGGCGCATCTCCGAGGTGGCGGCGCGCTTCGCGCTCGATTCCATGCCGCAGAAGAACTTCGCCGTGGACAGCGAGCTGCAGTCCGGCGCGATTACCGACGAGGAGGCGCGCGAGAAGAAGCGCGAGATTCAGCGGGAGAGCGACTTCTACTCCGCCATGGACGGTGCCGCTAAGTTCGTGAGCGGGAACGTCAAGGCGGGCATTTTCATCACGGTCATTGACATCGTGGCAGGCATCATCATCGGCACGACGGGGCAGGGGGGGATGTCGTTCGGCGCGGCGGCGGACACGTACACGCGCCTGACGATTGGCGACGGGCTGCTCAGCCAGCTGCCGTCGCTGCTCGTGTCGGTCGCGACGGGCCTGCTCGTCGCCGGCTCGAACACCGACGAGACGATGGGCAGCCAGATTCGCAAGGAATTCTCGCAGAGCGGCTGGGTGTACGTCGTCTCCGGCATGGTCATCGCGCTGATGAGCCTCGTTCCGGGTTTTCCGTGGTATCTGCTCATTCCGATTGGCGTGGGGCTTGCGTTCTTCGGCTACCGGTTGGTGCGTGGCGCACGCGAGACGGAACTGAAGAAGACGGAGGCGGAAGCCGCCGCGAAAGCACAGTCTGCCGCCGCTCCTGCCGACGTCAGTCCGGTCGTGCCGCTTGACCCGCTTTCGCTTGAAATCGGCTACGCGCTCATTCCGCTGGTGGACAAGGACAAGGGCGCGGAACTGCTTGAGCGTGTTACCCGCATCCGCCGCGAGGCTGCGCTTGACCTGGGGCTCGTCGTGCCGAGCATCCGCATCATCGACAACATGACGCTTGACCCGAGCGAATACAGTTTCAAAATCCGCGGCATTGAGGCGGGACGGAGCAAAATCAAGGTGGGCTGTTATATGTGCCTCGACACCGGCTCGGTCGTGGAGGAGGTCAAGGGCGAGCCGACCGTTGACCCTGCGTTCGGCGTTCCCGCTGTGTGGGTGGGCGAGGATATGCGGCAGCAGGCGGAGAACGCGGGCTATGCCGTGGTCGATGCGCCGACGATTATTGCTACGCACCTGACCGAAATCATCCGCTCGCACGCCGCAGATATTTTGAGCCGGCAGGAAGTTTCCAAGATTATCGAGGAAATCAGGAAGACCAACGAGGTCGTCGTCAAGGAGGTGCTGGACACCTATCATTATACCTACGGAGAAATCGAGAAGGTCCTTCAGGGGCTGCTGCGCGAGCAGGTCTCCATCCGCAACATCGTGGCGATTCTCGAAACGCTCGCCAACTACGGCGCGATGCAGCACAACACCTGGTTTCTCATCGAGAAGGTGCGCGAGGCACTCGGACTGCAAATCTGTCTGCAATACGTTGACGGCGAGCGCAAGCTGAGCGTCCTCCAGCTCGACCAGTCTACGTCGGAGAAAATCTTGCAGCATCAGGTTATTCCGAATGACGGCGGGCAGCCGTTCGTCGCGTTTGACCCGGTGGACGGGCGCAAGTGGATAAGCGCGGTAAGCGCGTCGCTCACTGCCGTGCGCGAGCGTAACTTGATGCCGATTGTCCTGTGCGCGGGGGAAGTGCGCGCGCTTGTGCGCAACTCGATTGACCGCGAGATGCCGGGGACGGTCGTGCTTTCCATAAACGAGGTCATGGCGGCGGGTCATGCAATCCAGCTGGAGATTTTGGGAGAAATCCATGTCGATTGATAAAGATGATGAACCCGTCCGCTTCGTCGAAAGGCCGACGCTTCGGGAATGCCGGGAATATTTGCGCGAGAGATACGGCGACGGCTACACGCTGGGCGAACACAAAATCGTGCTCCGGGGTGGCATTTTCGGTTTTTTCCAGAAGGAGATGATTCACGCGGAGTATTACGTGAACGAGCCGCGCGCGGCAGTGCGCCCCGAGCGGGTGCCGGAAGAACCGCGCGAGGTGGAGCGCGTGAATTCCTCTGACTATGCCGCGCTTCAGTTCGCGATGGTCGAGCAGATGGAAGAGTTGAAGAAGCTGCAAAACAACCTCGGTTCAAAGATTGACAGCATGGCGGCGGCACAGGCGGACGGAAAGCACCCGGCTATTCAGAGGATTGAGGAGTTGCTTGCCGAGAATGAGTTTACGCCGTCGTATATCAAAGGCATCTGCGAGCGCGTCCGTGAGCATTTCTCGCTGGACGAGCTGGGCGATTTTGACAGTGTGGAGCGGACGGTGGTGGACTGGATAGGACAGTCAATCGCCATCGCGCCGAAAACCTACCGCAAGTGCCCGCACGTCATCGTATTGGTCGGTCCAACGGGCGTGGGGAAGACGACGACCGTGGCGAAAATCGCGGCGAACCTTATTCTTGATGCGCGGCACAATAAGATGCCGCCGGTGCGCGTGCGTATGATTACGGTTGACCGTACCCGCGTGGGTGCGGAGGAGCAGTTGCGCCGCTATGGCGAGATTATGGACATTGCCGTGGACAAGGCGGAGTCAACGGACGACCTCCGCACGATTTTTGACGAGTACAAGGACTCGCTTGACGCGCTCATCATCGACACAAGCGGTTACAGTCCCAACGACCACGAGAACATCGCCAAGATGCGCGCGCTGTTCGACGTGCCGGGACTGAATCCCGACGTCTACCTGACGGTCGCCGCGTCCACCAAGCCGCGCGACCTCGTGTCCATCATGCAGCATTACGAGCAGTTCGATATTTCATCGGTCATCGTGACCAAATGTGACGAGACGGCTTCGTTCGGCAACGTGCTCAGCGTGCTTGCCGAGAAGCGCAAGGCTATCGCCTACATCACGGACGGGCAGAAAGTGCCGCGCAACATCGCGCGGGCCTCTCCCGTGTTCTTCCTGACGCGGCTGCGCGATTTCAGGATTGACCGGGTTCATATTGACGATACTTTTGCAGGAGATAACAATGGAAGACCAGACGCTTGAGCTGAGGGGACTGATGCAGGCGGACAGCAGAAGGCCGTCGCCTTCCGCCCACAAGACGCGCATCATCGCCGTCACGAGCGGGAAGGGCGGAGTCGGCAAGACGAACCTTTCCGTCAACATGGCGATTGCCTACGCCCAGATGGGAAAGAAGGTCATTCTGATTGACGGCGACCTCGGCATGGCGAACGTGAACGTGCTGCTGAACATCGTTCCGCAGTTCAACCTGATGCACGTGATAAACAAGCAGAAGACGATGCGCGACATCATCCTCGACACCGAGTTCGGCATCCGCTTCATCGCCGGCGCGAACGGCTTCTCGAAAATCGCGAACCTGACCCCCGCCGAGCTCGACTACTTCGCCGAGCAGTTCAGCCAGCTTGCCAACGCGGACATCATCATCATCGACACGGGCGCGGGCATCGCGGAGAACGTCCTGCGCTTCGTGGCGGCGGCGGACGAGGTGCTCGTGGTGACGACCCCCGAGCCGACGGCGATTACCGACGCGTACGGCATGATAAAAATCATCACGACGGAGCTGACCGTGCGCGAGATAAACATCAGGCTGCTCGTCAACCGCGTGCACAGCGCGGACGAGGCGAAGCGCATCTCGGACCGCATCATCACGAGCGTGGCGCAGTTCCTCAACTACAAGGTCGATTATATCGGCTTTGTCTACGATGATGCGGCGGTGCAGCAGTCGGTCATCCGGCAGAAGCCCTTCATCATCGTCAACCCCACGTCGAAGCCCGCGCAGTGCGTCAAGCACATCGTCGGCAGGATTGAGAAGATGGACTACGGCAGTTCGGAGAGCGTGTCGAGCTTCCTGCGGAAATTCATGCGCAAGAAGTAGGCGGGCGAAGAAAAAACTTGACCTAACGGGATTTTTGCCGTAATCTGTATAGATGGGAGGAAAAAAGTGATGTTGCAGCCGAAGTACATGGGCATCGCGGCGGCGGGCGGTTTCGTGCTGTCATTTCTTGTCGGGATTTTTGCGGGCATCGGCTTCGGTCATATCATGCTGCGCGCGCTTGTCTGTGCGTTGGCATTCGGCGCGCTGTGCGCCGGAATCCTGTTTCTGAATCAGAAATTTCTTTCCGATGGGCGAGCGGGCGCGGTGTCCGATGCTTCTGCGGATAAAACGCCGCGTACTGGCGGCATTGTTGACATCACGATTGACGACGACCGGCTGCCCGAGGAGGAGCAGGGACCGCGTTTTAACGTGGCGACGACACGCCCCGCGTTGCGCGCGCAGACGGGCGCGGTTCCGCATGATGAGGCGGATGAGCCGTCCGTCCCGTCGCAGGAAGATGCCGCACCCGTAACAGGGCAGCAGGAAACGGTTTCTCCCGCGCCGTCCGTTGAAGCGTCGGATACGCCGCAGGCGGATTCTCTCGGCGGTTTTACGCCGATGGGACTTGCGCAGGTTGCTTCTTCGGGAGCGGAACAGCAGCCGAAGCCCGTCGCCGCGCAGACAGGCGCGGAACTTGCGGACTTGCCCGACATCGGTTCGTTTAGTGGTGAAGGCACGGCGGAAACTGAAGTCGTGCAGAATGCTGAGCTCGCCGAGGTGGATGCATCTCCCGCTCCGAGACGCTCGGTGTTCCCCGATGGCGGTTCTGCGAGCGAGCAGAGCGCGTCAGTGATGGCGCAGGCGATACGGACGATACTGGCAAAGGACTAGACACGAGGACGAACAGATGGATTTTGTACAGACACAGCCGCTTGGCGAAGAGGAAGAGAACAAGCTCTGGCGCGAGTTCAAGAAGACAAAGTCTTCCGACCTGCGCGATAAATTTATCCGCCAGTATATGCCGTTGGTAAAATATGTCGCCGGCAAAGTTTCTGTTGGTCTGCCCGCAAGCATCGAATTCGATGATTTAGTCGGCTTCGGGCAGTTCGGTCTGCTGGACGCTATCACTAAGTTTGACCCCGACAAGGGCGTGAAATTCAAGACCTATGCGGTCACGCGCATCCGCGGCGCGATTTTTGACGAGATGCGCCAGCTCGACTGGGTGCCGCGCTCGGTGCGACAGAAATCGAAAGAGATAGAGGACACCATCGGCGATTTGGAGTCCCGCCTGGGGCGGCCCGCGACGGACGCGGAGGTCGCAAAAGAAATGAACATCAGCGAGGAGGAGTTCCAGCAGACGGTGATGAAGGTGAGCGGCACGAGCGTCATCTCGCTCAACGACGTGTGGTATGCCGGCGACGACAACGACCACATGTCAATCGGCGACTCCATCGAGTCCCCCGCGAGCCTGAACCCCGACGTGCAGGTGGAGCGCGAGGAAATCCGCAAGGTCATCATCGAGGCGATAAACGAGCTGCCCGAGAAAGAGAAGATGGTCATTGTGCTGTACTACCACGAGGACCTGACGTTTAAGGAAATCGGGCAGGTGCTTGACGTGAGCGAGTCGCGCATCTCGCAGCTGCATACGAAGGCGAACCTGCGCCTGCGCGCGAAGCTCACCAACCTCCGAAGGGGGATTATCTGATGCCGTTAGTCACGCTTGAAAAGATTCGCGCCGATTTGGGCGAACGCCTTGAAATTGACCGGGACACTCGGTGCGTGGAAGTCCACGCCGATACGCTGGAGGATGCGCTGTCGGATGCCGCCGTGCAGCTCGACTGCAAGGTCATCAACCTTGAGTATGAGGTTGTTGAGCGCGGGTTTTCGGGTATCCTTGGGCTGTCGAAGAAACCGTGGACGATTCTCGCCTATCCTGGCGCGGACGTGGTTGCCGTGCGCAGGACGAAGGCAAAGGCGCAGGACGTGGAGAGCGGGGGAGCCGCCGAGGAAGAGGTGGTCAACATCGACCGGGACGGCGTGTACTACGTGCATCGTTTCGGCACGGACATCGCGCTCAAGGTCGTTCTCCCTGAGGGCGAGGGGCGTCCGGTTGCGCTGAGTGATGTCATGGCGGACGTGCGCCGTTCCGACACGCAGTCTGTTGACGAGAAAAAAATCAAGGAAGTGGTCGAGAGCGGGACGGGCGATGGCTACGTTGTGGTCGGCAGCTATGCGCATAACGCCGCGAACGACGCGATTTTCGTCATCGAGGTGGCGCAGGACGAGATGCAGGCGACGGCGACCATCAACGCGCCGATGATAGGCGGCTCGGACGTGACGGCGCAGCAAATCGTGAAGGCTTTGAAAACGCAGGGGGTGAGCGCGGGCATTTCCGACGAGAAAATCTCCGCGCTCGTGGATTCGCCCGTGTACGACAAGCCTGCCGTCGTCGCCGAGGCAGTCGCGCCGCAGAACGGTCGCGATGCCTATATCGAATTCTACTTTGAGACCGACCGCTCGAAACTGCGCGCAAAGGAGTCGGAGAGCGGGCAGGTGAACTATAAGGAGCTGAACCAGGTACAGAACGTCGTGCAGGGGCAGCCGCTCGCTATCAAGCATCCCCCGGAGAAAGGCAAGTCGGGCAAGACGGTCTTCGGCAGGTATCTTGAGGCGAGCGACGGGCGCGACATCAACTTCCCGCTCGGGCGGAACGTCGAGGTGGGCGAGGACGGCGCGACGATTGTCGCGACCTGCAACGGGCAGGTGCTGTACGTGAACAACAAGATTTACGTCGAGCCGGTCATGGAAGTGGACGGCGTGAACATCAAGACGGGCAACATCGATTTCCTCGGCAAGGTCGTCTGCAAAGGCTCGGTGGAGGACGGCTTCAACATCAAGGCGAGCGGGAACATCGAGATTATGGGGTCTGTTGGCGCGTGCCACTTGCAGAGCGACGGGGACATCATCGTCACGCAGGGGGTCATGGGACGCGACGAGGGAACGATTACCTGTGAAGGCTCGCTGTGGGCGAAATTCATTCAGAACGCGACGGTCAAGGTGGGCGAGAATATCGTGGTGTCAGACCTGCTGATGAACTGTGACGTGTCCGCGCAGCATAAAATCGTGCTGAACGGCAAGAAGGCGCAGATTACGGGCGGTCGCCTGCTCGCATGCGAGCTGATTGCGGCAAAGAATATCGGCGCGCGTGACGGCGGTACGGAGACCATCCTCGGGGTCGGCATCGACCCGAAGGCAAAACTCCGGCTTGACGCGTTGCAGGCGGAGCAGACCGCGAACGTCAAGGTGCTGGAGGAACTCGACCCGAACATCACCACGCTTGAGAACTTGCAGAAGGCACGGCGCGTGCTTCCCAAGGATAAAGACGATGCGCTTCAGGCTCTGTACAAGCAGCGCGATGAAATCCTGCTCAAGAACGACGAACTGAATGCTGAAATCGCCCAGATTCAGGAGCGGTTGCGCGAGCTCAAGGCGGTCGGCAAGGTCGTGGCGAGCGGCACGGTGTACAGCGGCGTAAAAGTCTACGTGCGCGACGAGAAAGAGGAAGTCCGCACGGAGGTGAAGAGCGTGTCGTTCTATTATGAGGACGGCTTCGTGCGCCGCGGCAAGTACGAGGCTCCCGACATGAGCGACATCCGTCAGCCGGAAGGCTACGCATAAGCGAGGACGCAGGTGGCAGTGCAGCCGATTGACCTTCAGACCATGTACTCGCAGATGCAGAATGTCGCGCGTGACGTGGCGAACGCCCAGTTCCAGCCACAGCTGGCTCAGCAGATGCGCGAGATGAGCCAGGTGCAGCAGCAGCAGGAACGTGCGCAGACCGTCCAGCGTGCCGCGAACGAGGAGACGCAGCCTACGCACGTGGACCCCGACGGTCGCGGCGGCGGACAGCAGTCGGCAAGGCAGGATGAAAAAAAGACTGCCGATGAGCGGCACGAGGCATCCCTGCGGAAAACGGAAATCCGCGAGGGGTTTCTTGGCCGTCACGTTGATGTGACGAGGTAGCTGCGCATGAGCGGAATTGGCATCGCCTTTCTGGTGGGATTTCTGGTTGTCTGCAACGTCGTGCTTGACCTTGCGCTTGTCCTCACGTTCAAGAAAAGGGTTTCCACCAAAAAAGATGAGGTCATCGGGATTGCACGGCAGGAGATGGACCTTATCATCGCCGACATGAACCGTCAGACTGACCGCAACATTACGCTGTTCAAGGATTATATGCGCGAGCTGAAGGCCGCTGTTGCGGAAGCGGACCGTCATGCGACGGTCGCGCGGAACGAAATTGAGAAATTAAACCAGCTGCAAGCGCAATTGTTTGCCCAACGGATGCAGCTTTCATCCCATACCCGTCAGCGGCAGAAAAGCCGTTCGGTGGAGGCAAGCCGTGCCGCCGAGCGGTATCAGCGCACGGCAGCAGGAATGTCTCCGTATGCATTGCCTGTCGCCGCCGAGGGGCAACAGGGGGACTTGTTCAATGACACGCCGCCCGAACCGAACGAGTTTACCGTCACGCAGGATGGCACATCGTATGCTTCGCTGCCTGTGCTCGGTCTGAACGTCACGTTTGCTGACGAGCCGGTGCGTCCTCAGCAGGACTTCGGCTCGCTTGTGCGCGAGCGGTATGACCGGGGAGAGACGGTGGAAGAGATTGCCGTTGCGCTTGACCGCTCTACTACCGAGATTCAGCTCGCGCTCGACATGGGCGCATGACTGTTTTCGGGCTTTGCCACTTGCGCGTGGTTGCGCTTTTCGCGGCGATGTAATAGAATTAGGGAGAAAGTAGGGTAGAGAGGTGCTATGTCCGCTGCCCGTATTCTGCCGTCAAATGGTGTTTGGCACAATCCGCCTTGTCCATCCGGACAATTGGTATTCACTCCTCAGTGCAGATGACTCAGACGCACCTGCGCAGATGTGCTCCTTGCTTCTGTGCAGATTTCCCTCCGTGACATTAGTACGTCCCGCACCGTGGCCTTAGTATGTCCATGTCCGGGACGTGGGGTTGTTTATGCCTCGAACCTTAGCGCGTCCACGGCGGGGATACGGAGGTGGTTTCCGCCCGCATAACGCCCGTCACGCATAAAAATCCGCAAAAATAGTGTTGTGTTTTGGCGGGTTTTGGTGTATCATTAAGAAACGGGCTGAATCATGGTTTCAGTCCGCCCACTATCGTTGTGTAATTTTATATTGAGCGAGGTTCGCATGGACGTCCAGTTGCAGGAGTTAATCGACAAAATCAAGAAAGACGGGGTCGCTGCCGCTGAAACGTCCGCTTCCGAGAGGATTGCCGCGGCGGAGAAGGAGGCCGCGAAAATCATCGCAGACGCAAAAGAGGAAGCGGATGCCATCATCAGGCAGGCAAAAGACGAGACGGCACGCATGGAGAAGGCGAGCGAGGACGCAATCGCGCAGGCAAGCCGAAACCTTGTGCTCTCGTTCCGCAAGAGCGTGGAGGCGGAGCTTTCCGCAATCGTCAGCGCGGAGACGGCGGCTGCCTATGACGCGAAGCTGCTCGCGTCGCTGATACCCGAGGCCGTCAAGGAATGGGCGAAAAAGTCGGACGCGGGCGACCTGTCGGTGCTTCTGAGCGAGAAAGACCTGAAGGCGGTCGAGTCGAGCCTGACCGCCGCGCTCAAGGCGGAGATTGCCAAGGGGCTGACGCTCAAGGCGGACAATGCCGTGGGCGGCGGGTTCCGCGTGGGACTGAAGGACGGCTCTGCCTACTATGACTATTCTGCGGAGGCGGTCGCGGACTTGTTCTCCGCCTACCTGAACCCGCGCGTCGCCGCGATTATGAAAGGGGCGGTGCGATAGTGAAGCAGTACTACCTCGTGGCGCAGCTGCCCTCGTTCGTCGTGAGCGATGACCGGACGCCGCTGCCCATTACGGAAGCGCACTTTACCGAACTTTGCTCGCGGTTTCTTGCAAAGGACGAGCAGCGGATTCTGGAGGGGCTTTCCCTTGAGCCGCCGCGGGACGAGGCGCGAACCGGCTCGAAGCTGGTGGACGCCTGGTATGAGCACGAGCGCAGCCTGCGCGTCGCGCTCGCCCAGATTCGCGCGCTGAACATGAAAAAGAAATTCGATGCGGGCGGTCTTTCCCTGTCCCCCGACGCGGTGCAGGCGGCGCGGACGGCTGCCGGCATGGACAGCCCGCTTGCCGCCGAGCAGTTCCTGAACCAGTACCGTGTGCGCGTCATCGAGGGCATCACGCCGCTGGACGGGTTTTCGGTCGATGCCGTGTTCGCCTACGGCATCAGGCTCAAGCTGGCGGCACGCATGAAGAAGTTCAGCGCGGAGACCGGTATGGCTTCCTACCATAAAATTTACGATAGAATCCTCGCTGCCGGAACGGCAGGGGCATCAGGAGAAACGAAATGACGGATACAAAAGGCAAGGTGGTCGCCGTCAACGGTAATATGGTTTCGGTCGAATTCAGCGGAACGATTACCATGAACGAAGTCGGCTACGTCAAAGTTGAAGGCTCAAGCCTCAAAAGCGAGGTAATCCGCATTCGCGGGAACACGGCGCAGATGCAGGTCTACGAGATGACGAAGGGCATCAAGGCGGGCGACCCGGTGGAATTCACGGGCGACCTGCTTTCCGCGGAGCTCGGGCCGGGCTTGCTCGGGCAGGTGTACGACGGTTTGCAGAACCCGCTTCCCCTGCTTGCGGAGAAGGCGGGCTACTTCCTTGAGCGCGGCATTTACGTTGACCCGCTTGATACGCAGAAGAAGTGGGACTTTACGCCGACCGCAAAGGAAGGCGATGTGGTGCGCCGTGGCGAGTACGTGGGAACCGTGCCTGAGGGGCCGTTCACGCACAAGATTTTCATTCCATTCGATATGTACGGCACGTACACGGTCAAGAAAATTGCCGCGGCGGGCAGCTATACCATCCGCGACACGATTGCGACGGTCGCCGACGAGAAAGGCAAGGAATTCAACATCACGATGGCGTTCCGCTGGCCGGTGAAGCGCGCGGTTGACTGCTACGCGGAGCGCCTCGCGCCGACCGAGACGATGGGGACGAAGGTGCGGCTCATCGACACGTTCTTCCCCGTCGCGCGTGGCGGCACGTACTGCATTCCCGGTCCGTTCGGCGCGGGAAAGACGGTCTTGCAGCACACCACGTCAAAATATGCCGACGTTGACATCGTTATCATCGCGGCGTGCGGCGAGCGCGCGGGTGAGGTCGTTGAGACGCTGACCGAATTCCCCGAACTGAAGGACCCCAAGACGGGCAAGTCGCTGATGGAGCGCACGATTATCATCTGTAATACGTCGTCAATGCCGGTCGCCTCCCGCGAGGCCTCCGTGTACACGGCGGTCACGCTGGCGGAATATTACCGCCAGATGGGGCTGAATGTCCTGATGCTGGCGGACTCGACGTCGCGCTGGGCGCAGGCTATGCGCGAGATGTCCGGCCGCCTGGAGGAGATTCCGGGCGAGGAGGCGTTCCCCGCGTACTTGGAGAGTTACATCGCGGCGTTCTACGAGCGCGCGGGGCAGGTGCGCCTGCCCGACGGCTCGAAGGGTTCGGTCACGATTGGCGGCACGGTTTCTCCTGCCGGCGGCAACTTTGAGGAGCCGGTCACGCAGGCGACGCTGAAAGTGGTCGGCGCGTTCCACGGTCTGAGCCGTGAGCGCTCCGACGCGCGCAAGTATCCCGCCATCGACCCGCTCATTTCCTGGTCGAAGTACCACGGTGTCATCGATGATGACCGCGTTGCCTACTGCCGCGGCATCCTGCTGCGCGGCGTGGAGGTCGGGCAGATGATGAAGGTCGTCGGCGAGGAGGGCACGTCGCTGGAGGACTACATCGTGTATCTTAAGGAAGAAATGCTTGACGCGGTGTACTTCCAGCAGAACTCGTTTGACGACACGGACGCGAACGCGACGGTCGAGCGGCAGCGGTATGACCTTGCGAAAGTTCTCCGGGTGCTCGGCTCTGACTTCAAGCTGGCGGACAAAGAGGACGCGCGCACGTACTTCAACGCGCTGCGCCAGAAATTCCTTGACTGGAACTACACCGAATTCGGCAGCGATGCCTTCAAGAAGACGGAGGCCGAGATTGACGAGCTGTATGCGTCAAAGTCCGGCACGCTGACGGCGGAAGCGGAGAACCTGCTCAAAAAGGACGGTGAATAACGATGAACAAAGTGTATAGCAAGATTGAATCCATTGCGGGGTCTGTCATCACCGTCCGCGCTGATGGCGTGAAGTACAACGAGCTTGCGGAAATCACCACGCGCTTCGGCAAGTCGCTTGCGGAGGTCAACAAGATTGACGGCGACCTGGTCTCCTTGCAGGTGTTCGCGGGCGGGCGCGGCGTCTCGACGGGCGACCAGATTCGCTTCCTGGGACACGAGATGGAGGTGTCGTTCACCGACGACTTGCTCGGACGCATTTTCAACGGTTCGGGCGACCCGCGCGACAACGGACCGGCGCTTGCGGAGAACCTCAAGCCGATTGGCGGGCCGTCGGTCAACCCGTCAAAGCGTATCCTTGCGGAGCGCATGATGCGGACGAACATTCCGATGATTGATATGTTCAACACGCTGGTCGTCTCGCAGAAACTGCCGATTTTCTCCATTTCGGGCGAGCCGTACAATCAGCTGCTTGCGCGCATTGCGATGCAGGCGGCGGCGGATGTCATCATCCTCGGCGGCATGGGACTGAAATACGACGACTTCCTGTTCTTCAGGAGGACGCTGGAGGAGGGCGGCTCGCTGAGCAAGACCGTCATGTTCATCCATACGGCGGCAGACCCGACGGTTGAGTGCATCAAGATACCCGACATGTCGCTCGCGGTCGCGGAGCAGTTCGCCTTGCAGGGCAAGGACGTGCTGGTGCTGCTGACCGACATGACGAACTATGCCGACAGCATGAAGGAAATCGCGATTACGCAGGAGCAGGTGCCGTCGAACCGCGGCTATCCGGGCGACCTGTACTCGCAGCTGGCGGCGCGCTATGAGAAGGCGGTCGATTTTGCCGATTCCGGGTCGGTGACGATTCTCGCGGTCACGACGATGCCGGGCGACGACGTGACGCACCCTGTTCCCGACAACACGGGCTACATCACCGAGGGGCAGTATTATCTGAAGGGCGGCCGCATCGAGCCGTTCGGCTCGCTGTCCCGCCTGAAGCAGAACGTCAACGGCAAGACGCGCAAGGACCACCGCGCGCTCATGGACGCGATGATTCGCCTCTATTCATCGTACAAGGACACCGTGGAGAAGAAGTCCATGGGCTTTATGATGTCAAAGTGGGACGAGAAGTTGCTGAAATACGGCGAGCAGTTCGAGAAGAAGATGATGGATTTGTCCGTCAACATCTCCCTTGAGGAGGCGCTGGATTTGGGCTGGAAGATTCTGGCGGACTGTTTTGACCGCTCGGAGACGGGCATCAAGACCGAGCTGCTGGACGAATTCTGGAAATGACCGGGGCAGAGCATGGCGAAGATTAAGCTGACCAAAAACGAGCAGAAGGCGCAGAAGGACTCGCTGAAAATGTACCAGCGGTATCTTCCGACGCTCACGCTCAAAAAACAGCAGCTTCAGACCGAAATCCGGACGATTGACGCGAAGGCGAAGGCAGTCCGTGCGCAGCGCGCGCAGCTTGAAAAGGAATTCAAGGTGTGGATAAGCGTGTTCGGCGAGGAGGATGCTTTCACGCCCGACATGGTGACGGTGCGCAACATCAGGAAAGGAACGGGCAATATTGCCGGCGTGAACATTCCGGTGTATGAGGGCGCGGATTTTGCCCGCGGGGATTACGACCTGTACGCGACACCGCTGTGGATTGACATGGCGGCGGACCGCATGGAGAAGGCGCTTTCCCTCGACCTGGAGGCGAGCGTGCTTGACGAGCAGGTGCGCTTGCTTTCCCGCGAACTGCGCACGACGACTCAGCGCGTCAACCTGTTCGAGAAGGTGAAGATTCCTGAGGCGAAGCAGAACATCAAGAAAATATCGGTGTATTTGGGCGACCAGCAGGTGAGCGCGGTCGTGCGGTCAAAAATCTCCAAGAAGAAGATTGACGCGCGGAACGCCGCCGCAGAACAGGCAAAGGGGGCTGCTGTATGATAGTTCCCATGAAGAAGATTGCGCTCGTCGTCCTTGAGAAAGAGCGTAAGGATGCGCTGAAGCGGCTGCGGAAACTCGGCGTGGTGCAGCTGGAGGAGGTGCAAGGCTCAAGCGACGAGTTGCAGGCCTGTCGCGACCAGAGCAACAAGGTGACGAAGGCGATTTCGCTCTTGTCGGATACGAAAGTTCCCAAGCAGGTTGCAAAGCGGCAGAAAAAATTGGAAAAAGATGCCGCGCTGGAGCTTGCCGCGACGCTCGTGCAGCAGACGGAGCAGAAGAAAGGCTGTTATGACCGCATCACTGCCGCCCGCAACGACTTGGAGCGGCTTTCGGGATGGGGTGATGTCGTTCCCGAAGAAATCGCCGCACTCGCGGAAAAAGGCGTGTACGTGTCGCTGTACGAAATTCCGACCAATAAGTACAACACGATTGGTGCGGACGCACGGACGCTGCTTGTCAACCGTGACAAGGCGAAGTCGCGCTTTCTGCTCATTGCGGACGGCGCGGATGCCGACCGTCCTGCGGATTTGCCCCCGGAGGCGTACCAAGTGGTGCTGCCGCCAAAATCAACGGCGGAACTAAGGCGGGAAATTGCGGAGTGCGAGAAGCAGATTGCTGCCATTGACGCGCAGGTTGCCGACAGCGTGCAGTATCTGGATGCTCTAAAAAGTTACGTGCCGTTGCTTGCAAAAGATATTGAGCTGGAGAATGTGTGCAGCGGGATGGGCTATGAGAGCAAGACGGCGGGCGACGAAGAGTCTGCCGTGCCGCAGTCGTCTGTTCCGCTTGCCTGGGTGACGGGCTTTGTGCCGGCGGATGACTTGGCGCGCTTGCAGGAGACCGCGAAGAAAGAGCAGTGGGGCCTGGCAGTCGGTGAGCCGGCGGAGGACGAATTCGTGCCGACGAAGCTCAAGAACAACCGGCTCGTGAGCGTGATTTATCCGCTGACGGACTTCCTGGACGTGACGCCGGGATACCGCGAGTTCGACATTTCGGGCTGGTTCCTGCTGTTCTTCTGCATTTTCTTTGCGATGATTTTTGGCGATGCCTGTTACGGCGCGCTGATTACGCTCGCAGGCCTGGCCGTCCTTGCGAAAAGTCGGAAAGGAGGCCGTTCGCTGGGCGTACTGGTGACGTTGTTGGGTGTCTGTACGATGGCGTGGGGCGTGGTGACCTGCTCCTGGTTCGGCATCGAGCCGGAGCGACTGCCGAGTTCGCTGGTCGGCATTTCGTTTGCGCCGTTTTCTGCGGCAAAGAGCGGCGCTGACGTGGCGAACACGAATCAGAAAATCTTCTGTTTCACGCTCGCGCTCATTCAGCTGAGCATCGCGCATCTTAAATGCATGGTTGCTGACCGCAGGAGCCTGAAATTCTTTGGCGATATGGGGTCGCTCTTCATGATTTGGGGAATGTTCTATGTCGTCATGAACATGGTCGTGGACAGTGTGCGGTATCCGTTGGGAGTCACTGACACAACGCTGTTCGTGGGCGGCTTTCCGCTGCCGTTCGTCTGTCTGGGCGTGCTGGGATTGGGATTTGTCCTTAACTTTGTCTTTTCTAATTACGAAGGGAGTGTGGGCAAGTCTATTCTGGAGAGCGTGAAGAACATCATTTCCGTATTGCTGGGCGTGGTAAACCAGTTCAGCGACATCGTTTCCTATATCCGCCTGTGGGCGGTCGCGCTGGCGGGCGCGGCTATCAGCGAGACCGTCAACACGATGGCAGGGCCGATGTTCGGGAAGATGGTGCTGTTTGCGTTCGGCATTATCCTGCTTGTGTTCGGTCACGGTTTGAACATGATTTTGAACCTGCTTTCGGTCATCGTTCACGGTGTGCGCCTGAACACGCTGGAATTCAGCCAGCACTTGGGGATGACCTGGAGCGGCTCAAAATTCAGGCCGTTCTCGGATGAGTAATGACGGGGAAGCGTGCTTCTCCAAAAAATATTTTGTACAATCGACGGTCGATGAACCGTTAAAAGGAGTTTTTATGAACTGGGGTATTTTGGGCGCAGGCTTGGTTATGGGTATTGCGGCTATGGGCAGTGCAATCGGAATCGGCATTGCGGGACAGGCTGCAATCGGTGCATGGAAGCGTTGCTATCAGGCGAACAAGGCGGCACCGTTCCTGCTGGTCGTCTTTGCGGGCGCACCGTTGACGCAGACAATCTATGGATTTCTGCTGATGAATACGCTCAAGGCAGCTTCCGCGACTGCTGACGTAGCGACGCAGTTGTTCTATTTGGGGTTGGGTATTGCGTGTGGGCTTGCAATGTGTATGTCTGCGGTCTCGCAGGGTAAGGCTGGTGCCGCCGGTTCTGATGCGCTGGCAGAGACGGGCAAGGGCTTTACCAACTACATCATGGTAGTCGGTCTGTGTGAGACTATTGCGTTGTTCGCCATGGTTTTCGGCATGATTGCATAGTCGGAACGACACTATGTACAGAACTCCTAGAGTCGTCACGATTGGCGGTCAGGGGAACACAACATGCACCGCAATCGGGGGAAACAACCCGGTTACGGTGCAGACCATGTGGAAAGAGGGCATTATTGGCGTCAAGGACGACAGTAATGCCCTTTCCCGTATCATTGACCGTATCGGAGCCATGCAGGCTCTTGGGTGTGATATCATCCGCTTTGCCGTGCCCGATATGGAGAGCGCGGAAAGTTTCAATGAAATCTGCCGTCATGCTCCCGTGCCGCTTGTCGCGGACATTCACTTTGACTACCGGCTTGCGCTCAAGTCGCTGGAAGGACCGGTTGCTGCCATCAGAATCAATCCGGGGAACATCGGAAAGCGTGAGAACGTAGCAGCGGTGGTGAATGCCTGTAAAGACAAGGGCGTTGCCATTCGAATCGGCGTGAATGCGGGAAGCCTGCCGAAAGATTTGGCGGAGCAGGTCGCGGCGGGCACGATGAACCGCGCGCTCGCGCTGTGCGAGGCCGCCGCCCGCGAAGTTGCGGTTTTTGACGAATTGGGCTTTGACCAGGTGGTGGTGAGCATGAAGGCGTCGAGCGTGCAGGAGACAATTGAGGCGAACGAGGCTTTTGCGCGCAGATACGACGTTCCGCTGCATGTGGGCGTGACCGAGGCGGGACCGCTGATTATCGGCGTGGTGAAAAGCACGATGGCGTTTTCGCACCTGCTCAAGGAGGGCATCGGCTCGACCATCCGCGTGAGCCTTTCCTCTTCGCCCGAAAACGAAATCATTACGGGCGTGGAAATCCTCAGGGAGTGCGGTCTGCGGAAAGGCGGCGTGCGGATAGTGTCGTGTCCGCGTTGTGGCAGAATCGGCTTTGACGTACACGGCTTTGTTGACCGATGGCAGAACGAGTTGCTATCCATGAAAAAGGATATCACCGTCGCGGTCATGGGCTGCGTGGTGAACGGACCGGGCGAGGGGCGGCACGCCGACATCGGTATTGCGGGCGGCGACGGGCGCGCTATTGTCTTCAAAAAAGGGAAAATTGTGCGCACGGTGGACGAAAAAGATGCCGATACTGTATTCAGAGAGGAATTGGACTCGTTATGAAAAAAACGACGGCGGTTATTTGTGTTGCTCTGTCTGCGGCGGTGTCGTTCGCGCTTGCGTCAAAAAAGCCCGATGACGCGGTACTTGCCTACCGAGTGTTTGAGGAGGCGGTTGTCGCCTTTGACGCGGGCAGTTATGGCAACGCATTGCAATTGGCAAATAAAGCAAAAGACCGTCGTCGTGCGGAGGCCGAGTACGAGGCGACCGTCCTTGAGAACGCGCTTTCGCCGCGTGCCGTCCGGCGGGTGGGAACGGATTTTCATGACGTGCTTGATGTGCTTGGCGAGCGCGATGAATACGAAGCAATTACCATCATCAATGTGTACCTAAAACGTTTCGGGCGTGATTTTTTTTCTAATTCCGTGGAGCAGATGGTCGCATGGATAAAGGAAAAAGCTGTCTATCCGGAAGCCGACTTTCTGATTGGCAAGATTTATCAGCTGGAAGGCGAATTTGATGTCGCGTTGGATTTTTATGAGCGCGCGCGTAAGGAATCGTCGTATCTTGACGTTCCCGAAGAGGCGTTCGATATTTTGTATACGATGGCAGACCTTGCCAAGCAGCAAGGCAAGGATGAAATGTACGAGCAGGCCTTGCTTCTGATTTTGGACAAAGACCCGAATTTCAGGGATGACGTGCTTCAGACGGCGTTGGTGCGAACCGTTGATTCTAATACAGAGAAGCATCTGGAGCGTTTTTTCCGGCTGTTCCGTTTTTTGCCGCATCATTCGCTGCGGGCATTGTATGAGCTGGGGAATATCTATGAGCGGAACGGTGAGTCGGAGCGCGCGCTCAAGTGTGCCGCCCTTGGCACCGTGGAGGCGTTTACGCATATTCTCGGTTCGCTTGACGAACGCGACGCCAGTTTTTCCTACACTGACTATGGTTCATTCCTGCGGCAAGCGGCACGCTACGCGGATGTGGTGGACTGGGGCAGTCGCATGCACGTGTGGGATTTGATGTTCCAGTTTGCTGACCGTGCCGCAGCCCGCGGAAACACTGTTTTCGCAAGAGCGATGTACACCGTCATGGCAGAAAATATGCCTGATGCATACTGGCGGGCAGAGGCAGAAAACCGTCTGCGTCCCCTCCTAGTAGTGCAAACCGATGCCGACTGACAGTTCGTAGGCAGACCCCTGCCGCCAGCTGTCGTCAATCAGTTTGGGAACGGCTTTTTTGAGGATTTTTCTTCCAATATCAACGCCGAAACTCGCCCGGATTACAAGGCTTCGCCATTTTTCGGGAAAGACAAGCACCTCAAGACCGCCGGTGTAAAATCCGTCCTGTATGCTGAGCAGTCGTCCTGTTGCGGCATTCTTGGTGAGCGCAAAGTCAACGAACGGCGAAAGTTGCAGCTCAAAATCGAGAAATCGCATGAAACGAAGCGCACGTGTAATACCCGCGTCTTCTCCGAACAATGCGACGAACCAGTCATCCCAGTGCGTCGTCACGATGTGAATCGGAATATCGATATTTCCCACGAATGCTACGGGAACGTCTGCGGCTTTTTTTGTGCTGATTTTCGGGTTTTTGCTATGATACTTTGTGTTATCGCGAATGCCGCGAAGAAGCCCTCCGATTTCCTCGTTGCCGTTGTGCATGATAAGGCCGTACAGTCGTCCTGCTATACCGACCCGCGAGAACGACTTGTAGCCCATGACCTCCGCCCATACTTTCGGGATGTATGCCTCACGCTGAAAATTATAGCCGATTGATTGTCCCAGTTCTACAGAAAGACCATTCCTAAAGTTGCCAATCCAGTCCACACGGGATGTGGCGACGCGGTGTGCGATGGTAAGCAGCGGACTGCTTAGGTCGTCGTTTTCTATGTTGATACCGTTTTTGTCCCAGTTCTGCTCGTATGAGACTGAGGGTGTCCAGGTCACTTTCCCCCACCCATCGATGCGGGCGACCGTAACTGGCAGTGAGAGCGATGCGGCTTCCGTGAAATACAGTTCATCGTCATACTCTGCGTAGTCAACATCGCGCGCGACAGACTGCGTGAGCGACAGGCAAACGGAGAACCAGTCAAACGGCAGCTCGAATGACAGACCTGTGGACACGCCGAATTCCGGTTTTGATGAGCCGAACGTGTACTTGATGCCAAAAACGTTGTCCCATGATGATTTGAACGGGCCGAGTTTGAATGGATAGTCGTAGGAAAAATTCAGTCCAATGGCGTAATCATGCTTTTCGGAGTCGTCTTCGTCATTTTCTATGGCGAAATTCACGTCAAAATCCATAACGCTCATCGTGCCGAGGAAATTCATGTCATTCATCCTGAGCTTAAGGATGAAACCGTCGTTTGAGTCGTATTTCGGATAGGGGAAGATAATGAAGTTGCGCGTGTCTTTGGTGACGACACGGAGGGAGACGGGAATCATGCCCTCTGCGTCCCTGTCGCCGTAGATGGCATCGACCGCTGCGGACTCAAATTCCCGTCGGTTCTCGAACTGTTGTTGCAAGTCCTGCACGTAACGTTGTAATTCGTCATACGAGCCGAACACGCGCGCCGTGTCAATATCGACGGCATTCTGTATGGCGTATTCCCTCGTTATGCCCGTGATGTCGTAGGCGACGTCAGCGATGCGGTATGTCTCTGCCCGTGCCGTCGCAAGCAGGCAGAGCAGGGGCATGACTAAAGATGTGCGCCTCATCAGTACGCGCCTTTCCCCTTGAGGACAACGTGAATCGTTTTGATGATTATCCACAGGTCAAGCCAGACCGACCAGTTTTGTATGTAGTAGGAATCGAGCATGATGCGGTCTTCGTAGCCCGTGTCCGAGCGACCGGAAATCTGCCACATCCCGCTCAGACCTGGACGCACGGAGAGGACGATGCGCGACTTGTCGCCGTATCTGGTAAGCTCCGGCTCCGTGACTGGGCGAGGACCAATGAAGCTCATCTCACCGGTCAAGATATTGAAGAACTGTGGAATCTCGTCGATGCTAGTCTTGCGCAGGAACCTGCCGACTTTGGTGATGCGCGGGTCGTCCGTGAGCTTGCGGTCCTTTTCCCATTCTGCGCGCATCTTCGGGTTTTCCGCGAGGATGCGTTCTAGTTGCTTGTCCGCATCAATGACCATCGAGCGGAATTTCCAGCATTTGAACGGTCGCCCGTTTTTGCCGATGCGCCCATGCCCGTAGAAGACAGGCCCGGGACTGGTTGCCTTGATGGCGAGTGCGACGACAAGCGTCAGCGGGATGGTGAGGGGCGCGGACAGAATGACGAGGGTCACATCAACGAAGCGCTTGAGGAATCGGGCGGCATTCTTGGTCAGGTTGTGCGTCGAGGAGAAGCCGAGGATGCCGCCGAAGTCCCGCACGGACGTGGTAATCGTCGTGTTGTCACGGCGGCGCGGGAAGGTGATGGTGTAGCGGTAGTGCATGTCGATGTCCGTCGTGTCTCGTGCGTAGCCGCTGACGATGGCGACCTTTATGCCCGTTTGCCTGACGAATTCCATTGTTTCTTCAGCTGACGGGAGAACGGGAACGCCCGAGAACGTTGACGGCTTTGACGCGCTGCTATCGATGATGAGCGCGGGGCGGTAGCCGAGGTCAGGGCGTTCCTGAAGTCGCGTGATGATAAAATTGCCGCTATCGCCGTTTACATAGACAACGGCGGGTACGCCGAACCACTGCCTGTGCGCAAGGAAATGACGCACTGCCTCCCTGCCAACGGGAAGCGCGAGTGAGGCGATGGGCGTGGCGAGCAGGAATGCGACGACGAGCGGCACTTTGTCGTCCACCTCCTCTACGGTGATGGACAGGGCGATGCCCGCGAATACGAAGAACACGCAGATAGAGAATTTCTTGATTTCTTCACCCGGTGGCATTGAGATACCCGGATACAGCCCTGCCACGTAGAATACCGCGAGTGTCGGGGGCAGGTACACGGCATACTCCACGAACGAGCGAAAATTTATCCAATGATGGTTGATGAAATTAATGATAAAAAAGCTTGCTCCGATAGAAAGCATGACAAACAGCGCGTCGGAAAACATCAGCGACACGCCCGACGCGAACGAACTTGTTCTGTAGCGTTTCTGACGAAAAACGTCCTTCAAATCCTGCTCTGCCATGACGATTTCTCCTATTGTAGAACAATGCGGGCAGATTGTCCATAGTCCTTGCAATCATTACGTGTGCATCCACGTCCTGCGTCACAGCGCGTCTTGAATGCAACGCAGAATGCGCTCTGCGGATTTCTCGTATGAGTATACGTCGGGAACGACAACGTGGCGTGCCGGCTCACGGAACGCGACAAGCAGTTTCTCGGCAAGGTCATTCGCGTTGTCTGCGGTAAAGTAAGTGACGGGAAAGTTGCGGTAGATTTCCCTGAACACGGGGATATCGGAGACTATCGCGGGTGTCCCGACAGTCATCGCCTCAAGCGGCGGCATCCCGAATCCCTCGTAGCGCGACGGCTGCACGAGTACTCGCGCCTGTGCGTATAGCAGTTTGAGTTGTTCATCGCTGATTTTTCCCGTGAACGTGATGCCCCGCTCCGCCGCATTTGCCAGGAATCGGACGGTTTTTGTATCGCCTGTACGGAAATGCTCTGCATTACCGACAATCGTGAGCGTGGCAGAAAGCCCCTGGGCGCGGGCGCGGCCGAAGGCGGCAAGCAGCGTGTCAAGCCCTTTGTGTCGCTTGATATTGCCTACGAACAGTATCGTGTCGGTCTTTGCGATAGGGACGGGCAGCGGCTCGTGCAGGTAGGCGGGGGCGGCGTTGTAGGTGACGACAACTGGCGTATTGCAGCGCAACTTCGCACGAATACGCGAGCGGGAGAATTCTGAGACGGTGAATACCGTCCGTGAGCGGTTGATTGCGTGCTGGTAGAACCAATGCCGCGCGAATCGGCCGAGTGCGGAAGTCAGGCCGTGAACGTCCAAGAACACAATGTCATGGATGGTCGAAAAAATCGGCACGCGAATACCGCCTGGAATATTGCAGTACGGCGTGAAATAGGCATCACATCCGTTGATGCGTTGCGCAATGGTGCGTGGAAAGTGAGACAACTCCATAAGCGAGAATGGTCTGACCGTACACTCGCACCATTCGGCATTCGGGTGGGAACTGAAAGAAGCGCATTGCTCACTGCTTGCGAGCAGCAGGCAGTGGTGTTCGGCGAGAAAAGTGGGAAGCAAGCCGCAAAGATACGAGCCGATGCCGCCCGAGCCAATCATGCGGCAGTCAATGGCGAGTTTCACCGTGTTCCCGCCACGCGCTTTTGCGTCTCTTCAATGGCTGCTTGCAGTTCACGGCGGAAGCGCGCGGCAGAAAACTGCTGCGCGTGGGCGGCGATGTCCTGTGCGACGAACGCGCCGTCCTGTTCTAGTTGTTCAAACCGCAGGAGTGCGCTTGTTAGCGACTCGGTCGTCTGCGCATCAAAGAACACGCCCGTCTTGCCGTCGATGACGGTTTCCCGTGCGCCGCCCGCTCCGTAAGCGACCACGGGCCTGCCGCAGGCCTGCGCCTCCACCGGGATGATGCCGAAGTCCTCCTCCGCGCAGAAAATAAGTGCGCGGCAGCGTTGCAGATAGTTTGCCACCTCGTCATCGCTGATTCTGCCCGTGAACGTGATACCGTCGTAACGTGCGGCAATCGTTTTTAGCTCCTTTCCTTGCTTTCCCGCGCCGATGACGACGAGTTTCCTGCCCAACTCTCCGCAGGCAGTAATGGCGAGGTCGAGCCGCTTGTATGGCACGAAGCGACTGAACGCCACGTAGAAATCGTCAGCGGGTCTGCCGTTCGGCGCAAGCCGCTCTACATCCACGGGCGGATGGATGACCTGCGCGTCTCGGTTCCAGAATTTTTGTATCCGGCGCGCGATGTATCGCGAATTCGCCACGACAGTGTCAATCCGTTGGCTCGACACATAGTCCCATTGCCGCAGGGCAGGCATTTGGCGGCGCATGAAAAAGCGCGTGAGTACGCCCGATGCACGGTAGTAGCCAAAGTATGCGTCCCATGCATAGCGCATGGGCGAGTGGATATACGCGAGGTAGGGGGCTGTAGGCGGCGTAATAACACCTTTCGCGCAGGACGACGAACTTGCGAGTACGAGGTCATAGCCCGAAAAATCGAAAGACTCGAACGCCCTTGGCATCCAGCTGAGCACTTTTGTGTACAATTTCGTAGCGAACGGAATCTTCTGCATGAATGAAGCGTGTACTTTTTCTGGGGGAAAATGCGTCGTCATCTTTTTTTTGTCATAAACGAGCGTAAAAATGTCGGCATCGGGGTAGAGCGCGAGCATCTGCTCGACCACGCGCTCACCGCCGCCGTAAGTCACGAGCCAGTCATGCACAATAGCGACTTTCATTGTCCTGCTCCTTGAGTCTCTTTGATGACCTCATACAGTTGCTCTGCCGCGTGTTGGTATGTATAGCGTGCGAGAACCTCGTTGGGCGAGGCGACTGGCTCAGCAATCAGCGCGCGTAAGTCGCAGTTGGTGTCGTATGCATCAATGTAATGCACCGTATCCCCGTAGATTTCACTGAGGCTTGTCCCGCGTGCACAGACAACCGCCGCACCGGTGGAAAGTGCCTCAAGCGGAGGAATGCCGAATCCCTCGTAATATGACGGAAAGATGAACGCTGCGCACCGATGCATCAACGCTTTTACTTCGCTGTCGGACACGTAGCCGAGTAGAGCGACATTGTTGAGTGACTGAAGTGCTTTCAACTCAGGCGGAACAAGACCTCTGATTGCCTTTCCGCTCACGGCGAACGTCTCCTCTGGATGTCGTTCGGCATAAGAAACAATCCATGCGAGGTTCTTGCGTCTGCTGAGCGAGCCGAGCGTGAAAAAATACGCACCATCTTTTAGTTGCGGAAAGCGTGAGAAAATGCTGTCATCTGCCTGTATGGAGTCAAAATGCTCCCATCCGTTCCCAATGACGCGAATGCGTGATTCTGGCACATGATATGCCCTCATGATGCGTCGCTTGCTGAATGCAGAGACGGTGATAAGTGCTTGCGCATTTCGGGCGATGTTGCGATAGTGCAGTTTGCTGTAGATGCGGACAAGCCGGTCTCGGTATGTTACAAAATCCTGCGGGCAGTCCTGCGCATAAATATCATGCAAGAATGCAATACCACAGTGCCTTCCGAGCGGTGCGGTATTGGAGAAGGACAACGCGGTTGCATGCATTTTCTGACACATAAACGCAAACGTTCCCATGTCCCAAAGCGGAAAGGCATGGATTGCCTGTTCTGAGCGTACAACTTGGATATTCGTGTATGCAGGCATAGTATGGGCATTTGCGGGTACGAGTAACGCGATTCCGTCGTCGGCAGAAGACAACCTATCAAGCCGTTCACAGACTTCCCATGCGAACCGTTCAATGCCCGTTAAGCTACGGCAGAGAAAATTTCCGTTGATAAGTATTCGCGCGCGCATGACAATCATTTCTGTTTGAAGCACAGGTATTTTTGCTAGTCCCGCAAGTAAATATCGCGCGTGTACACCTTGTCTCGCACGTCCGTAAGTT
>JAFLSP010000050.1:0-3999 GCA_022510885.1 Treponema sp.
ACAGCCCTTCGTTTTTGGAGGACGCGCCCGAACTTGTTGTGCCGGAAAAAATAGCTGAAGCGTAGGTGTCGGTTTGCCACGGAGATTTATCGGGGTCAACCACAAAGACACAGTGTACTTCATAATAGGAAGAAAGTGCCGAGGCAGAATTGGCAACCGTTTCTTCTCTCCAATTGTTTGTATTGATATACTTTAAGCCGCTTGCCGTACCGACAACAAGGTAGTCACCCGCAAGTGCCATTGAGTAAATGGTACTCCCTACGCTGTGTCCATTTATTGCGCTACCACTGGCGGTATACTCGCCCGCCTTAATTTGATAGGAAGCACCTCCCAATGAGCCACTGCCTTCGTTTAGTGTGTAGATTGTGTTGCTACCATTCCTTATATATGCTTTACCGTCAAGAGAGTAAAGATGATTGCCGGTCGTACTCAACGAGTAGGAGCCACCGACTGGTTTCCAACTGTTCCCGTCACCTGAATAAAACAAGCCCCACCCGTTGACATAGTTCTCTCCTTCGTCCTCGTCCGACCTAACATGTCCCACGAGCGCGTACAGATTTTCGCTGCCCGCTGCCAGTTTAAATACCTTTCCGCCGCTCATGCCGTTTCTGCTTAGTTTCTGCCACTGCCCGTAAGACGATGCGGTTTTGTCCTTGCGGTAGATGTTTCCGTTCTCTACATACAAGTTGCCCTTAAACTCTACGATTGAGCGGATGTCGCCGGGAACCTGCCCGTCGGTCAGCTCGACTTCCTGCCGGATTTCGTAAAAGATGACGTCGTGACAGGCGGTGGCGAGCAGTGCGAGCGTTGCGGCAAGACAGACGGCAATACATACGTTCTTCTTCATGACCGGCTCCTAGAAATGGTAGCGCGCGCAGGCTTGCACGGAGTTGAAAAAACCATAGTCGTTGTACTTTGCGTCCGAGTACCACTGCGGCAGGAACAGGAGGTCGTCCGAAATGCCGAACGACCAGCTCGGCGTGGCGCGGAAGAACACGCCCACGTTCGCCTTGAGCGCAAGCCCGGGGAAGTACGTGCGGTCAAGGTAATGCTCCATCGCCATGCCGATGCCGACCGTAAGGGGGAACTCAAGGCTGCGGTACGTGGGCTGCACGGTCGCGGTGGCGACAATCGGCACGTAGGTATAGACATTGCTGCCGAGCGTGGGATGGTAGCCGAAGCTGACGTCCGCGCCCACGGCAATCAGGTCGGTGAGGAAGCGGTGGTAGCCGAGCGTTCCCGCGCCGCCGATATGAAGCTGGCCGTCAAAGTTGAGCGGGAACGTCACCATGAGCGCGATGTTGATATACTGGTCTCCGGCCATGTTCAGCCGCTCGTCAACGTAGCCGCCGTAGCCGTCATCGTCGTCTTCATCTGCTTCCTGCGCGAAAAGAGCCGTGTGTGCAAGCAGCACCGCGCACATAACCGCGAAAAAACGCTTCATACATCCTCGCTTGAAAAGTACCATAATTATATTGTTTAACTGCCGTCGTTTCAACTATAATAACACGAAATCTTGCGTTGTGTTACAAGGAGATGCCGATGAGTGCGGTGGTTATTGACGGAAAGGCGATTGCGGGGGACGTGCGCGCGGGCGTGGCGGACAAGGTTGCGGGACTGAAGGCGCGGGGCGTGTCTCCCTGCCTTGCCGTCGTGCTGGTGGGGCAGGACCCCGCGAGCGTGAGCTACGTGACGGGAAAGCGCAAGGCGCTTGCCGAGGCGGGCATGACCGACAGGAGCGTGGACCTGCCCGAGGACACGAGCGAGGAGACGCTGCTGCGCACGATTGCCGACCTGAACGCCGACCCCGCCGTGCACGGCATACTGGTGCAGCTGCCGCTTCCCAAGCACATCGACGAGGACAAGGTAATCATGGCGATTGCCCCCGAAAAGGACGTGGACGGCTTCCACCCCGTGAACGTGGGCAACCTCGTCATCGGCAAAAAGGCGTTCCTGCCCTGCACGCCGCACGGCATTGTCGTCCTGCTTGAGCGCATGGGCATTCCGCTGAACGGCGCGCACGTGGTCGTCATCGGGCGCAGCAACATCGTCGGCAAGCCGGTCAGCCTGCTCCTGCTGCGGCGCGAGCACAACGCCACGGTCACGGTCTGCCACACGGGCACCAAGAACATACGGGAGCTGACCGTGCAGGCGGACGTGCTGATTGCCGCGGTAGGGCGCGCGAACACCGTGACGGCGGACATGGTGAAGCCGGGCGCGGCGGTCATCGACGTGGGCGTGAACCGCGTTCCCGACGCGACCAAGAAGAGCGGCTTCCGCCTGTGCGGCGACGTGGACTTTGAGCGCGTCAAAGAGGTCGCCGGCTACATCACGCCCGTTCCCGGGGGAGTCGGGCCGATGACCATCGCCATGCTGATGCACAACACGCTTGAGGCGGCGGAGCGGACGCTCGCATGATAGACGTGCAGTCCGCGCCGGACACCCGCGCCGTCCCCTTGCAGAAGGTGGGCGTGAAGGGGCTTTCCTATCCCGTGACCGTGCTGGACAAGGCGCACGGGACGCAGGCGACCACGGCGCGCATCGACCTCTTTGTGAACCTGCCGCAGGACTACAAGGGCACGCACATGTCGCGCTTTGTGGAGATTTTCCACAAGCACCATGACAACGTGGGCATGAAAGAGTTTTTGGCGATGCTGGAGGAAATCCGCGTCTCGCTGAGCGCGCAGAGGGCGTTTGGCACGATGTCCTTTCCTTTTTATATAGAAAAGACTGCGCCGGTTACGGGCAGCGCGGGCATGATGCGCTACGAATGCACGTATGCGGGCGAAGTGGGCGAGGGGGCGCGCCGCTTTTGCGTAAGCGTTGCCGTTCCCGTCACGACGGTCTGCCCGTGCAGCAAGGCAATCAGCGCGCGCGGGGCGCACAACCAGCGCGGCGTGGTCAACGTGACCGTGCAGAACACGGGCTTTTTTTGGATAGAGGACGTGATTGCCGCCGTGGAGAACGCCGCCTCCTGCGGGCTGTACAGCGTCCTCAAGCGCCCCGACGAAAAATGGGTGACGGAGCGCGCCTACGACAACCCGCGCTTCGTGGAGGACGTGGTGCGCGAAGTCTACCTTGCGCTGCGGAATTTCCCCGCCGAAAAGCCCTTCTCCTATTTCAGCGTGGCATGCGAGAACGCGGAGAGCATCCACAACCACAACGCCTACGCCTTTGCCGAATACGGCGCGTAGGCAGGACGACCGCATCAGTTGATGTTGCCGGTAAGTCTAGTTAGTCTTTTCGATAAGTCTAGCTAATCTTTCTGATAAGTTTAGTTAATCTTCCTGATAAGTCTAACTAATGTTGTTGACCAGATTAGGTGCGTTGGTGCTTGCGGCGTTCAGACAGTGGCGGCTTGCGGCGCGGACACGTTCAGCAGTTTTTTGAGCGCATCCTGTAAAACTTGCGAGAAGTTCACGCCGGCTTTTTCCGCCTTGCTGTTGAGCCAGCCGGGGAGCGTGAGCGTCTTTTTTACGGCGCGGCTGTCCATCTGCCGCCGCCATTCGTCGGTGTCGGCAAGAACGTAGGAGACTACGTGCGGCGTCTGTATCGTTCTGATGTCGCTCGCGGGCGGGATTGCAAGCCCCTCGTCCTCATAATGCGCGAGCATCATCTCAAGGCAGTCTTTTGCCATTTCAAGCGCGTCCGCCATGTCGTCGCCGTAGGTGATGCACCCTTTCACGTCGGGGAACTCTACGCCGATTTTTCCCTCATCCGGCTCAAAGATTGCGGGGTAGGTGTATTTCATAAAAACCTCCAAACTGCGGGGCAGTCCCGTCGCACCGGCTTAGGAAAGCCCGGCTTCTTTCAGAATCTTGCGGGCAGTTCCTTTCGGAATGTCGCCGCGATGCCGCGGAATCGCAACGACCTGTCCAGTAGGGCTTACGGCGTGGTCATGGCTTTTGCCATGCCTGAACGTCCACCCGGCCTCCCGAAACATGCGTTCAAGCTCGCGTTTTGTCATGCATTCCCTCCGCGCTTGCACTATAATACGTG
>JAFLSP010000050.1:4099-10982 GCA_022510885.1 Treponema sp.
ATATTGACCAAATCGCGTTTAAATCATATACTGATGTTCCCCGTATACGCGCTGGCAACTGCTCATTGTCGGCGGCTCTGCGGCCCGGGGATGCTTGCCGGGGCGCGGACAGACTTTTGGACATAAGGGATAGACAATGAAAACCATTTTTGTACGCGATGTAGACCAGAAACGTGACTGGTACATCATTGACGCGGCGGGAAAGCCGCTCGGGCGCGTTGCTGCAAAAGCCGCTTCGGTGCTCCGTGGCAAGAACAAGGCCACCTACACGCCGAACCAGGAAATGGGCGACTATGTGGTCATCATCAACGCGGCGCAGGTCGCCGTTTCGGGCAACAAGGAGAACGACCATCTGTACCGCCATTATACGGGCTACGTGCGCGGCCTGCGCACCTATTCTTTCAAGAAGCTGATTGAACGGAAGCCGACCGAGCCGCTCAAGCTGACTATCAACGGAATGTTGCCGAACGGGCGTCTCGGGCGCAAGATGCTCGGCAATCTCAGGATTTACGCGGGCGCGGAGCATCCGCACATCGCGCAGAATCCCAAACCGCTTGAAGTCTAGGCAAAGGCAGGAGTTACGTTATGGCTACGATTAAGAACATTGCGATTGGTACAGGAAGAAGGAAGACGGCGGTCGCGCGCGTGTTTTTGCGTGACGGCAGCGGGAAGATTGTGGTGAACGGCAAGGACGTTGCCGAATACTTTGATTCCGAGGAGCAGGTGCGCACGGTGCATCGCCCGCTTTTGGTGACGAACAACGAGAACAAATTCGACATCCTTATCACGGTGGGCGGCGGCGGCCTGAACGGTCAGGCATCGGCGTGTCTGCACGGCTTGAGCCGCGCGCTCTTGCAGGTTGACCCCGACAGCCGCACGTCGCTGAAGGCGAACGGCTACCTGACGCGCGACAGCCGCATGGTGGAGCGCAAGAAGTACGGTCAGCGCGGGGCGCGCCGCCGCTTCCAGTTCAGCAAGCGTTAGGCCGATTGCCGCAGGACGGTGTGCGTTCTGCGGTGGAGAAGTCTTTGGAACTGTGCATACATTCGGTACGGCAGGTCGGAACGGACTGCGTGGAAATCACCAGCCGGGAAGGGCCTGCTTTTTTTGTGCGCCTGTCGTATCTGCGTGTCGTTGCGCCCGATGCCGTGTGCGAGGGGGCGGCCTTTGCTGACGAGCAGGCGGACGACATAATCCGCGCGGGGCAGGCGTTCGCCGTGGAGCAGAAGTGCGCGTCGCTGCTGGCGCGCTGCGAGCAGTGCCGCGCGGGGCTTGAGCGCAAGATGCTGCAAAAGGGCTTTGGCAAGGAGGCGATTGCCTGTGCGCTCGACTACCTGGAAGGCAGGCGGTATGTGGATGACGCGCGTTTTGCCGCCGCATGGCTGCGCAGTCATGCCGTGTCAAAATGCCAGGGGCGCGCGCGGCTGACAAGCGAGCTGCTGAGCCGGGGCATAGGCCGTGCGGTTACTGCCGCCGCCGTGGACGCTTTTTTTGCCGAATACGACGAGACGGATTTGTGCCGCAAGGCAATCGCCAAGGCGACCCGCGCGGGGCGCGGCGGCGACAAGCTGCTCAGGTATCTGCTCGACAGCGGCTTTTCCTACAAGATGATACGGGCGCAGCTGGCGCGCGAGCCGTAAGCACTGCGCCGCCAATCCTACCAAGAAAAATAGTACGCCGGGTAAGAGATGCTCGCGCGTTCGAGCTGTTTGGTGAGCGCGTTCGTGCCGAGCGCGGACGAGAGCATTGTGCCGAACAGCGACGAGAGCGTTTCCCGGTATTCGTACTCAAAGTCCTCTACGTCGCTGTCTTCCAGTCCTTCGTCGTCCATCATGCGCTCGATGGCCTCGTCGAACGTGCACACGCCGTCAATCAGCCCGTTTGCCGCCGCCTGCGTGGTGGTGTAGATTCTGCCGTCGGCAAGCGCGCGCACGGTCTTGTCCGTCATGTTGCGGCTCTGCGCGACGATGCCGGTGAACTGCGCGTAGGCTTCGTCGGCAATGGACTGCATGATTGCCGCCTGCTCGTCGGTGAGCGGCTCGTCAGGGCTGAGCATCGTCTTGTTCCTGCCCGCGTGGAAGGTCTTGGTCTTGATGCCGATGGTGTCCAGCAGTTTGGTCGCGTCAATGCTGCTGCCGAAAATCACGCCGATTGAGCCGGTCAGCCCGTTGCGGTTGCCGTAAATCTTGTCCGCCGCGCACGAGATGTAGTAGCCGCCGCTCGCGGACATCTGCGTGATGTAGGCGTAGACGGGGCGGCCGGTGGTCTCCTTGTAGTCCATGAGCGCGAGGTAGGCTTCGTCGCTCTGGTAGACGCTGCCGCCGGGGGTGTCGAGGAAGAGCATGATGCCCGTGTTGTTCGGGTCGTCCGCGAGGTCGGCAATCGTGTCCAAGAGCCAAGCCTGGTTGTAGGTGCGGTTCGCCTCGGTGATGATGCCCGTGATGTGCAGTTTTGCGATGTAGTCGTCCTGCGGGAAGAGCCTTTTGCGCCCCGGCTTGATGCTGCCGAACGAGAAGCCGAAGGGGCGGGGGAATGCGCCTGCCGGGCGGGATTCCTGCGCGGGGCGGAAGAACGACAGCGCCGCGCTCGCCACGGCAATGGCGGCGATGACGATAAGGACGACCAGTCCGCGTGTGTTTGTCTTTTTCATTGTTTTTCTCCTTGTGCCGCCGGCGCAAAGTCGGCGGGCGAGAGCAGGTTGGTGGCAATCGCCGTGTTCTTGAGCGCGAAGTAGGCGTTGAGGAACGAAGCCCGCATATAGGGCTTGAGCCACAAAAGACCGACGTTGAGCAGCACGACGCTTATCTGCCGGGGGAAAGCGGGCAGGACGTTCGCTGCCCAAAGGCTGATGGTGCACGGAAGCGCGCAGAGCAGTGCCCAGCCGAAGAAACTGAGGGTCATGGCGAACAGCTCGCCCTTATGCCCGCGCGTGATGATTTTGCTGATGTCCATCGCCTTGCGCACGCCGATGCCGGGGTTTTCGGCAAGCACGAAGAACATCTGTGAGTAGGAGAACATCTTGACGATGCCCGGAATGACGAACAGCAGCGACCACAGGAACGTCCACAGCGCGAACCACAGTCCGCCGAGCGCGCCCGCAAGCCAGTCGGAAAGCCCGTGCAGAAAGTCGTCGAACGTCGCCTTTTCGCCCGTGCGCGCGAGTTTCAGGTAGACGTGCGTCTGCGCGAGGGCAAGGATTCCCCCGATGCCGATGATGAGCACCGTGAGCGCGTTCGCCTGGTGCAAGACGTACACCGCGCCCGCCGTGGCGGTATAGGTGCGCGTTCCTTTGGTGAGCAGACCGAGCATGGTCATCAGCACGCTCACGATGAGCGTCATCACCACGGGGAACGCCCACTTGCCGCGCAGTTGCGCCCGCGCGGCGGCCTTGTAGGTTGGTCGGTCAAACATCGGAACTCCTCGCCGCGTCTTGCAGCATATCTCGGTAGTAGCGGCTTTCTATCTTGTCGGCGGGAATGCCGGTCTTTGCCAGCAGCGCGCGCAGCCGCTCCTGCGCGTGCCGGACGGTCTCCGCGTCGTCCGTCTCCGCAAGCAGCTCGATTTCAAGGAAGTCGCCGAGCGGCGGCACGTCGCACAGCTCGAACAGCGCGTCCTCGTGCCGCCACTGCATGACGCGCTTGGTCTTGGTGAGCGAGACGGAAAATCCGCTGTCGGCAAGGAGCGTTTCCGCCGCCTCGGGCGCGGACAGTTCGCATTCCTTTTCGTCGTTCACCTCGGTCTCCGTGCCGTCCGCCGCGATTCGCCGTTCCTTGCGCTTGTACGTGAGCAGGAACCGCTCGCCCGCCGCCGAGGATTCGCGCCGGATGCGCGCGCTAATCGTCCTGTCCTGCCGCCGCAGCGCGTAGTAGGTGTCGTGCTTTTCGACTTCGCCGCAGGGCGTGGCAAAGGCGGCGAGCGCGGCGGCGACGGCGGCACGGTCGTCCACGCGCGCTTTCAGCTCGATTTCGTACATGGGGCTATGATAGCATATTTTCCCGCTTTGTGGTACACTGTGCGCATGACGATTACGCTGAAAAATACGAAGTTTGAGGCCGTGCTGAGCACGCACGGCGCGGAACTGACCGCCCTGCGCGGCGCGGACGGCACGCAGTACGTGTTCGAGGGGCCGGAGAGCGTGTGGAAATACCACGCGCCGGTGCTGTTCCCGCACGTGGGCAGGATTAAGGACGGGTTCTACACCTGGCAGGGCAAGGAATTCCACCTGGTGAACAACGGCATGAGCCGCGACATGGAGCACCGCCTCGTCGAGCAGACGGACACGGCGGCGACGTTCGAGCTGACCGAGGGCGCGGAGACCGCCGACAAATTCCCGTGGAAGTTCAGTTTGAGGACGCACTACGCGCTGACCGACAGCGGGCTGACGTTCACGACGACCGTCACGAACACGGACGCGACGACGATGCAGTTCAGCCTCGGCTCGCACACGGCGTTCTGCTGCCCGCGCAACACCGACCCCGCCGGCACGACCAACGCCGACTACCAGTACGAATTTGAGCGGCGCGAGCCGCTGACCCAGGTGCTTTTGAATGATGCCGCGCAGCTCGCGGCGGACGCGGACGGAACCGCGCCCTGCACCAGGCCCTACGGCGAGAAAGACGCGGGCGTCATTCCGATTGGCGCGGACGGCTTCGGCAACGGGCATTTCTTCACCGCGTTCACCTCGTCCTGGGTCGGCCTGCGCAACAAGAAGGACGGCTCGCTCGTCAGGGTGAACTGCGCGGGCTATCCCTACCTCATGGTGTGGCAGGGCGGGAACGGCGCGTCGGGCGTGGCGGGCAGCGGCTTCAACTGCATCGAGCCGTGGTACGGCACCGCCGACGCGGAGAACACCGACCACGCATGGGAGCACAAGGGCGCTCTGATTGCGCTGGAGCCGGGCGCGTCCTTCACCGCCGACCAGTCGATTACGATAGAGCGGTAGCGCGCCGCTCGGGCAGGCGCAGGAAGCGGTCTTCCGCGCTCTGCGCAAAGTAGGCGCGCACGCGCTCGCGGCACTGGTCGGGCGTGGCGGCGTTGAGCAGCTGCGTCTTGAGCCAGTGCGCGAAGGTCACGTTGTCGCAGAAATACGAGAAGAAGCGTTGCAGCCGCGTCCGGTGGAATTCGGGCGGCTGGCACTGCTCCACGTCGGCAATGAAGTCGAGCGCGACGCGCTCAAGGTCGATGTCCGCTTTCATGCCGCGCAGCTCGGCGAAAATCCACGGCTTTTGCGCGGCGGCGCGCGCAATCATCACGCCGCTTGCGTGGGGCGCGGCACGGCGTGCGCGCCCGAAGCTCCCGCGGTCGCGCACGTTGCCGTTCAGCACGACGGGAACCGCCGCATGGCGCAGGGCGAGGCGTTCCGCGTAGTCCCAGCGCGGCGGCTGCCGGTATTTTTCCTTTTGGGTGCGCGGGTGGAGCGTGAGCAGCTGCACCCCCTCGGACACGAGCATATCGCAGAACGCGAGGAATCCCTCGTCAGTAAAATCCTCCGCGCCCAGGCGCAGTTTGACGGAGAGCCGCTTTTCCCTCGCGCCGTCCTTTGCCGCGTTCGCGAGCGCCGCTTTCACGCCGCGCACCATGGCGGCCGTCTCCGCCGCCGGTCTGAGCATCCAGGCGATGCCCGCGCCCGTGCGGGCAATCTGCGGCGCGCAGCAGCCCATGTTCAGGTCAATGCCGATGCCCTCGCGTTCGGCAAGCAGCGCGGCGGCGCGCGCGAGCGGTTCTGCCGTGTTGCCCGTCAGCTGCCACACGATTTTGTCCGGCTCCGGCCCGCTCATCAGATAGTAGGATTCCCACTGCCCGCCCGCAAGCAGCGAGGGCGCGTGTATCATCTCCGTCACGTACTCGTCGCAGCCGCCGAAGCGCGCCACGGCGCGGCGGAACGCCTCGTGGCTCAGCGTCGCCATGGGCGCGAGCAGCAGGCGCGGGAAGGGCGGCTCGTTTCTTTCTTGCATCGCGCGCGAGTCCAAGGCGGAGTGCGTCCGTCAGAGCGTTTCGAGCAGCGCGGCGGCGGCGTCCAGATATTCCGCGTCCAGCGTCTCGATGTCGCCCTCGTCCACGGCGCGCGAAAAGCCCTCGCTCATCGGAATGCGCGCCAGCACGGGCAGCCCGTAGTCCTTGGCGATGCCGCTGATGTTGCTTTGGCCGAAGAGGTGGATGTCCTTGCCGCAGTCGGGGCATTTGACGTAGCTCATGTTCTCAATCAGCCCGACAATCGGAATGCGCATCGTCTGCGCCATCCTGACCGCTTTCTCCACGATGACGCGCACGAGCTGCTGCGGGGAGGAGACGACGATGATGCCGTCCACGGGCAGCGACTGGAACACGGTGAGCGGCACGTCGCCCGTCCCCGGCGGCATGTCCACGAACATGAAGTCCACGTTGTCCCACACCACGTCCGTCCAGAACTGCCGCACCGCGCCCGCGATGACCGGCCCGCGCCACAGGACCGGGTCGGTCTCATGCTCCAGCAGGAAGTTCATGCTCATCAGCTGCACGCCCCCGCCCGACACGACGGGATATATCGCGCCGCTCTTGTCGCCCTTCGCCTTCTCGCCCTCCACGCCGAACGCCGTGGGAATGGACGGCCCGGTGATGTCCGCGTCGAGCACCGCGCAGCGCAGTCCCCGCTTGCTCAGCTTTGCCGCCAGCAGCGACGTGACGAGCGACTTGCCCACGCCGCCCTTGCCGCTCACGATGCCAATCACCTTGCCCACGCGGCTTCCGTCCCGCAGTTTTGCCCGCAGGTCCCGCTTTTCGCACCCCGCCGCGCACGACCCGCAGTCATGCGTGCATGTCTCGTCTGTTGCCATAGTCCACCTCGTCAACTGGTTGCTTGCTGTAGGATACCCAATAAATCGCGCGGTGTCAAAGAAAAAATCGC
>JAFLSP010000051.1 GCA_022510885.1 Treponema sp.
CCGCGCTTGACCCGCATTTCCGCGCGGCGTATACTTGTGGTGCGGTTGCCGTTCGGCACGAAGGAGGCGCGATGACCTACACGAACCCGGTTTTGCTCTGCGATTATTCCGACCCCGACCTTATCCGCGTGGGCGACACGTTTTTTATGACCGCGTCGAGCTTCAATTTTACGCCGGGGCTGCCGATTCTTGCGTCCACGGATTTGGTCAACTGGACGCTCGTCAACTATGCGGCGCGGCGCATTCCGCTTGCGCTGTACGACACTCCGCAGCACGCAAAGGGGCTGTGGGCGCCGTCAATCCGCTTCCACAACGGCACGTTCTATATTTTTGTCGCCACGCCGGACGAGGGCATCATGGTGACGCAGACGACCGACCCCTATGGCACGTGGAGCGACCTGCGCTTCGTGTGGCGCGGAAAGGGCTTTGAAGACCCCTGCCCGCTTTGGGACGACGACGGGCGCGTGTGGCTCGTGCATGCCTACGTGAAAAGCCGCATCGGCTTCAACAGCAAGCTCGGGCTGCTCGCGCTTGACCCGCTGACCTTGCAGGCGGTCGGCGAGGACCGTATCATCTTTGACGGCACAAAGACGCAGCCCACGATTGAAGGGCCGAAAATCTACAAACGCAACGGCTGGTATTACATCTTTGCGCCTGCGGGCGGCGTGACGGACGGCTGGCAGACCGAGCTGCGCAGCAGAAAGATTGACGGCGGCTATGAGGAGCGTATCGCGCTCGTGCAGGGCGCGTCGCCCACGAACGGGCCGCATCAGGGCGGCTGGGTGCAGACGGCGGGCGGGCAGGACTGGTTCGTGCATTTTCAGGAGCGCGGGATTTTCGGGCGCGTCGTGCATTTGCAGCCCGCCGCCTGGAAAGACGACTGGCTGCTGCTCGGCAGTTCGGTGGAGACGGGGACGGTTCCCGGCGAGCCGTACACCGTCTGTGCAATGCCCGACTGCGCAAAAGCGTCCGGCACGACAATCGCCCCCGCCGCGAACGCGACGCGAATCAGCGCGAACGCCGCGCTTGACTGGCAGTGGGCGGCGAATGCGGACGAGTCCTTTGCGGAGTTTCACGCTGACGGCACAATCACGCTTTTTGTGCTGGACACGCGCGCAAACAAGGACGGAACCATGCCGGTCTTGTGGGAAAGCGCGAACGTGCTCACGCAGAAAATCAGCCGCGAGCAGTTTGCTGTTGTGGCGAGCGTGGACGCGCGAGATTTGCCCGTCGGCGCACGGACGGGCATTGTTTTCTTGGGCGGCGAGTATGCGTCCGTTGCAATTGAGCGTACAGAGGATAGTTTTGCGCTCGTGTACTTCGTATCTGCTGGCAGCGGCGACGAGCGGCGCACCGAGTGCGTCAAAGACCGCCTGCCGCTTGCCGACGGCGTGCGCGACGTGCAGTTCCGCTTGCAGTTTGCCAAGCAGGACGAGCGCACGGGCGCGGTTTCTTTTTCGGCACAGGCGGACGGCGCGACGTGGATTCCTGCCGACCAACCGTTCGTTGCGGAAAAGGCGCACTGGGTGGGCGGACGCTTTGGCGTGTACGCGGTGGGCGGCGCAAAAGGCCGCGTCCACGTGCGGCTGGAAATCTGCAACTGAGGGAAAATCAATGAACGTTCGTTTGTTCCCAAACGGCGCAGAGGGCTTCGTCAATCTGCGCGATGAAATGTCCTTTTTTAAATGAAATGCGTTGCGCGGTCAGCTGATTGAACCAAAACAGCACGTCGCTGACAAATCGCCCCGCCGCACCGGGAAGCGTGATAGTATACCTGACGATAGTTTGGCTGAGGAACACCATGCCGACGAGCACGGCACTTTTCTGCAAGCCGATGAACAGCGCGTCCTGCGTGATTCTAAACGAACGAACGGTCAGAAGCGTTTTCCCCACGGGAGACAGCAGCGCAAAAAACGTGACGCTCGCCGTGAGCAGCACGGACGGCATAATGCGGATTTTCTTTCGCCGCACGAACGAGACGAGCATCAGCAGAAGGACGATTGCCCAGGACAGGCAGAGTTTTTTCGCGCTCATGCGTCCGTTCCTTTTGCGGTCGGCTGCGGAAGCGCGGCATACCAGCGGCTTGCGCGCATGAATCGTTCGGTAAAGATGCCGAGCAGGAGCGCGCTTATCAGCCCCGCCGTCAGCAGAATGGGCGCGATGTACCGCGTTCCCGCGCCGAACAGCAGGTGCCGCGCCAATGCCAGTTGCGCAAGGTTATTTGCCAGCGCGCCCGCCAGGCTCAGCCCCACGGCGGAAACGGCGCTCTTGCCGAGGACGTGCACGGTCAGCATTGCCAGCGCGCTTGCGAGCGAACCGGCGGCGGAAAACACGAACACGTAAGAAAACAGCGTTCCGCTGACAATGCCCTGCCCCGCGACTTTGAGCAGCACGAGCAGCAGCACTTCGCGGCGGCGCAGTTTGTGGAGCGCGAGGATGACCGGCAGGTTGGTCAGCCCCAGGCGCAGGAAGGGCAGCGGCTTGGGAATGGCGTATTCGGCGGCGGCGAGGAACAGGCAGAGCGCGGCAAAAAAGGCGACGAGTCGGCTTCGCATACGATGACTGTATCATATTTTTCCGTTTTGCGGTATACTGGGCGCATGAGCAACACAACCGTTCCCCGCTGGAATCTTGACGACATCTTCCCCTCGATTGCCAGCGACGAATACAAGCAGGCGGTCGCCGATTACGCGGCGGGCATGGACACGCTGGAAACGCTCCTTGACACGGCAAAGGATTTTACCAAACGCCACAACGACAACTTCGATTTTCCCGCGTGGCTTGCGGCTTTTTTGGCGGCGGACGACACGGTTTCCGCGCTTGCGGGAACGCTCAACGCCTATGCCTACGCGGTCTATTCGGTCGATACGACGAACACCGCGTACCTGAACAACATCGCGGCGATTGAGGAGATGGGCTTGCGCGCGCGCCAGCAGGATTTGGCGTTCAAGTCGCTGCTGCTTTCCCACCGGAATCAGCTGGATGATTTTTTCACAAGATTTCCACAGTTTGCCGAGCGGCGTTTCTTGTTGCAGGAGGCGATTGACGAGACGGCGCACCAGATGAGCAGTGCCGAAGAGCGGCTTGCCGGCGAATTGCAGCGCACGGGCGGCGATGCCTGGGGTCGCCTGCACGAGCAGATTATCAGCAACCTGCGCGACGAGGCGAGCGGAAAGACCTTCAACGAACTGCGCAACGACGCATATTCGGCGGACGCGCAGACGCGCAAGGCGGCCTATCAAAAGGAAATCGCCCTGCTGCGCCAGCACGAGATTGCGCTTGCGGCGGCACTGAACAACCTGAAAGGCGAGACGGTTGCCCTCAACAAACGCCGCCACTGGAACGACCCGCTTGACCGCTCGCTCGCTTCCTGCCGCATGACCCGGAACACGCTGGACGCGCTTTTGGGCGCGATTGAGGACAGTCTGCCGCTGTGGCGGAGGTATTTTTCCGCAAAGGCGCGGTTTTTGCGCGCGCACGGGCAGACCGCAAGCGAGACGGCGGGCGCAAACGGCGAGGGCCTTGCGTTCTACGATTTGTTTGCGCCTTTGGGCGGCGCGGGCGCGGATTCCCCGCTCAACAGAACGTGGTCGTTTCAGCAGGCGCGGGATTACGTTGTCGCGCGCTACCGCTCGTTCAGCGCGGACATGGGCGATTTTGCGGCGCACGCATTCGCTTCCGGCTGGATTGACGCGGAAGTCCGTGCGGGCAAAGTGGGCGGCGCGTATGACGAGGATTTTCCCAAGGGGCATCAGAGCCGCATTCTCTCCAACTTTACGGGCGCGTTCAGCGATGTCATCACGTTGGCGCACGAACTCGGCCATGCCTATCATTTCAGCTGCCTCAAAGGAAAGCCCGCAGCGTTTTTCGGCTATCCCATGACGCTTGCCGAAACGGCGTCAACCTTTGCGGAGATGATTGTCAAGCAGGATATGCTCGCCCAGTCGGCCGGGGCGGACGCATTGCAGTTGCTCGACGCGGACTTGCAGGATGCGGCGCAGGTGCTCGTGGACATTCTGTGCCGCTTTCATTTTGAGCGCAGCGTTTTTGCCGAACGCGCGGACGGCGAGCTTTCCGCTGGCGATTTTTGCCGCCTCATGCGCACGGCGCAGGAGCAGACCTACGGCGCGGGCTTGGGCGCGGAACGCCACGAGTATATGTGGGCGGTCAAGTCGCATTACTACAGCACGGGGCTTGACTTCTACAATTTTCCCTATGCGTTCGGGCAGCTGTTTGCGGCGGGACTGTTCGCGCGCTATCAGGCTGAGGGCGCGACCTTTGCCAAAACCTACGCCGCCTTGCTTGCCGACACGGGCGGCATGACCTGCGAGGACTTGTGCAAAAAAGCGGGATTCGACATCACCGACGTGGCGTTCTGGCAGAGCGGCATTGCCCTGTACGCGCGCGAGGTGGAATCCTTCGTCCGGCTGGCTGAGCAGGCGTGATGAAATCCTGCCGAACGCGGCGACGCGGAATTCCCGTCGGAACACTATGACGGTCATTCCTTGTCCCTCCGCACAAACCGACTCGCTGCTCGAATTCGTCCTGCCGCACGAAAAAACGGCGGTCGGCCTCGTCAGCCATATTCTCCGGCGTGATTCCGATTTTTTCCTCGTTGCGGACGGCGGCGTGACGCACGGCGCGTTTTCGTTTTCCGCGGGCGGGCAGATTTTGCACTGTCTGCCGAGTGCGCAGGAGCGGCGGGGAGAAATCCTGCGCGCGCTGACGGCTTTTTTTCGTACCCAAAACGACCACACGTTGTTCAATATCATCGGCGAAAAAAGCGGCACGGAGTTAGTTCAGCAGGCGATTGCGGCGGCATTGGGGTACGTGGCGCGGCATGAACAGTCCTACGTGCTGCTGGAAAATACCAAAACGACGGCGGGCGACGCTTCAATTCGGTGCGTGCGCTGTCTGCCAGAGATGATTGACGAGTTGTTGCCATTGCAAGTCGCCTACGAGCGCGAGGAAGTCCTTTGGGACGGCGAGCCGCACAATCCGGACGTGACGCGCCTTGCCTTTCTGCACGCATTGCGCACTCAGCAGGTGTTTGCGCTCGTTGCGGATGGGCGGATTGTCGCAAAAGGCGGCACGAACGCGCTCGGAAAAAACTGCGCGCAGCTCGGCGGCGTGTTCACCGTGCCGTCGGAGCGGAAAAAAGGCCACGCAACGGAACTGATGCGGCACGTCGCGCACGAACTGCTTGCGCAGGGAAAATCCGTCGTGCTGTTTGCCAAGCGCGAGAACGAAGCCGCGTTGCGTCTGTACGAAAAAATCGGCTGTACGCACGTGGGCGCGTTTAAAATCGCGTATTATTGAGGTTCGCAATGCAAAGACTGGAAATACTTTTTCAGGACGACTGGATTGTTGCGGTCAACAAGCCAAGCGGACTTTTGAGCGTCACGTTTGAGGGAAACCGCGCGAAAACGGCTCAGCAGATGTTGGAAACTATTTTGCGGAAAACGGGTGCATTCAGTGCGAAGCACCGTCCGCTTGCCGTGCATCGCCTTGACCGGGACACGAGCGGCGTCATGCTTTTTGCCCTGGGCGAGCGGGCGCAGAAAACGCTGATGGACGGCTGGCATTCTATCGTGACGGAGCGATTGTACCGCGCGGTTGCGGAAAATCCCCGCAACAAACGCGAGATTCTGCCGCAACGCGGACTGATTGATGCGCCGCTTGCGTTCAATGCCTACCATATCGGTTACGTTCCAAAACGCGGGGAAAAGACGCGGACGGTTGCCGCGCGGACGCATTTTACGGTCATCGCGCGCGGAAAGACGCACACGCTGTTTGAGCTTTCGCTTGACACGGGGAAGAAAAATCAGATTCGCGCGCATTTGGCGAGCAAGGGCTATCCGCTTGCAGGTGACGACCACTACCGCGCGCATACCAATCCGTTTGGCAGGCTCGCGCTTCACGCCCGCACACTATCGTTCGTTCATCCGTTTACCCACGAAGCGATGCATTTTGAGATTCCCGAGCCGCCAGAATGGGAACGCTTCGTCATGTCAGCCCGGGACTCAGACGACCGCCGTACCTGATGAATGATTGCAAGAATTGGCGTAAAATCGCCGCCCATGCTATACTGATGCTATGCAATCACTTTTTTTAGACACCCGCGTTTTGGACGGCATTGCCCGCGAACGCTACGGCTTGACCGAAGAAATCATGATGGAAAACGCCGCGAGCGCGCTGGAGCGCGCCGTAATGCAGCATTTGACTGCAACGGAGAAATCCGGCGAACGGACGGTCGTTATTCTGTGCGGCTGCGGGAACAACGGCGCGGACGGTTACGCCCTTGCCCGTCGGCTTATTGGGCAGACGCTCGCGGATTCCGTGCCGCTTGTGCCTGTCGTCGTCGCGCTTGCCGAGCCGAAAAGCGATTTGTGCCGCAAACAGGCCGCGCGTGCGGAAAAATGCGGCGTTCCGCGCGTTGGCATGGATTTTGCGGACGACGCGCTCTTTTCTCGTGCGGACATCATCGTTGATTGCGTGTTCGGCAGCGGTTTTCACGGCGATTTGGACGAACGAACGGCGACCGTGTGTGCCCGTGCGAATGCCGTCTGCGCCTGGCGCATCGCCTGTGACGTGCCGACCGGCCTGCGCGAAGACGGCACGGTTGCCGCCGGTGCGTTTGTTGCGGACTGCACCGTGACAATGGGTGCGCTCAAACTGTCGCTATACAGTGACGCGGCAAAAGACGGTGCGGGGCGTGTTATTTGCGAAAACCTTGGCATAAGCCGTGCGCTGTTTGAGGCACAAAACGACGGTTCGTTTTGCGCGGCGGCAACGGTGCTGGAAGCACAGGACATCATTTTACCGCATCGCCCGAAAAACGCCGTGAACAAAGGCACGTTTGGTCATGCGGCGGTGGCGAGCGGTGAAAAAATCGGTGCGTCATGCATTGCGGGAGCGGCGGCGTTGCGCTTTGGCGCGGGCTTGGTGAGTCTCGTGCGGCTCGGTCAGGTGTTTGCAAAAAGCGACTTGCCGCACGTCTCGCCCGAGCTGATGACCGCAAGCGACATTCCCGCAAACGCGACGGCACTCGCATTCGGCATGGGCTTGGGCAGAAATGCGGAAGCCACACAGCCGTATTTCGACTGGCTTTGCGCGCATCCGCATATTCCCTGCGTCGTTGATGCGGACGCGGTGTACGGTGCGGGCATCGCGTCGTTCTTGCGTTCACGGGCAGGCGGTGCCGTTCTCACTCCGCATCCCAAGGAATTGCAAGAACTGTTGCGGCAGTGCGGTTTGGGCGACCACACCGTTGCCGAGTGCGTGAACGACCGCCCTGCTTTGATAGAGCAGTTCTGTCGCGCGTTTCCGGGTAGCGTGCTGCTGGTCAAAGGCGCGAACCCGATGATTGGTCACTATGACGGTTCGTCGTTCCACTTGTTCGTCAATCCGCTGGGAAAAAACTGCCTCGCAAAAGCGGGGAGCGGCGACGTGCTTGCCGGTCTTATTGTCGCGCTGCTTGCGCAAGGCTATGCGCCGTTGGATGCGGCGATTCACGGCAGCCTTGCCCACGCGCTCGCATCGCACCGATTCACAAACGATTTTTCGCTCACGCCGCTTGCGCTCATCGACGCAGTTGCCGCGCTCTAGTCAGTGTTTGTGCAAAGAACAGGGCGTTAATCCGCCTGAATTTCTAGCCGATAGAAGAGATATGAAGAAAACGCCGATTTTTCTGATAGTTCTTTTCTTCCTAGTAATTCTGATTCCGCAAGTGTGCGCACAAAACGCGCCGGTCTCGCCCGGAGAGGCGGCGGCAACCCGCATCACGTTCGTGAACCACGCAAAAGGTTTTCTCGGAAAGCCGTATCGGCGCGGGGCGTTTGGGCCGGAGACGTTCGATTGTTCTGGCTTGGTTTTTACCAGTTCGCGCGAATCAATCGGCGTGCAGCTGCCGCGCATGACGAAGGCAATCTATAAATTCTGCGAAATTGTCGATGACCCCGAGCGCGAAATCGGCGACTTGCTTTTTTTCAAGACGACGGGCGACGGCTCGATTTCGCACGTGGGCATTTATATGGGGAACGGGCAGTTTGTCCACGCGGCGAGCGACGGTCCGAGCACGGGGGTCATCATTTCGTCGCTCCGCGAGTCTTACTGGAAGTCGCACTACTTCCAAGCGGGAAGATTTCTGCCCGCATCCGACTTGGAGGAGATGAAAGACCCGGTTGCCGAATCCGTTTTCGAGACGATGGCTTCCGCAACAGACGACGCGCGGCAAGATTTCTAGTGGCCTGCGCGTAACGTTGCCTTTGGTACGGGTGCTTTAAAAGATATGAAGATGATGTTCAGACGGTATTGTGTCGCCTTTACGGTTGCGGCGGTTTTTTCCCTTACTGCGTGCGCCCCCCGCATGACGGTGACGGCACTTGGCGCGGATAAAGCGGAACTCGCGTTTGAGGCGGGATTTTCCCGCGCCACGGAGCAGACGCTCAAGTCGATTATGGGCGCGGTTGCCGGCGGAGCGAATACGGACGCGCCGCTTGTTACGGCAGACGATATGAGCGCGATTATGCGCCGTGCGGGATTGCAGGACGTGACGGCTTCCGCAGAAGGCACGAACGTTGCCACGCGCGGAACGATTCCCCGCGTCTCACAGAGCGCGCTCGCCGCTGCCGGTATCCTTGGATTATCGCAGAATTCGCTCACGCTCACGCTTGGTTCCGCGCAGCTTCAGGCCCTGTATGCTTTACTGGACGAAGAGACGCAGGCATATTTCGACCTGCTGATGATACCCGCGCTTTCCGATGAGACGCTTTCCCCCGCCGAATATGCTGAGCTGCTTGCCTCCGTGTACGGTCCTGCGCTTGCAAAAGAGCTGACAGAAAGTCCGTGCGTCATCACGCTTGCCGCGCCAAATGGCAAAAAGACATCAACCGCGCGGCTTACGCTCGGAGAACTGCTCACGCTTACCGCAGAAAGACGCTGGTCGGTCAACTGGTAGTCTTTTTGTAAAAAACCGCTTGCTTTATGGTATCACAATCTCGCCGTCTGAGCAGCGGACGGTTCTGCCGTGCAGGTATTCGTTCCCCTCGATTTTGCGCCACTGCGCTTTCGTGCCGCCAAAGCGGATTTCCGTGAGACTGTCACAGCCGTCGAACACAAACCAGCCGATTTTCTGCACCGTCTTCGGAACTTTTACGGTTTTGAGCGCGGAACAGAACGAGAACGCCTTTTCGCCGATTGCCGCTACGCCGTTCGGAATCACCACGTCCGCAAGCGACGTGCAGTTCCAGAATGCGTTTCTGCCGATTTCTCGCACGTTGCTCGGAATCGCCACGGTTTTGAGCGCGGAACAGCCCCAGAACGCGCTTTCGCCGATGACCGTCACACTGTTCGGAAGCGTCATGCTTGCAAGCGACGTGCAGTTATGGAACGCGCCTTCGCCGATTTCAGTCACGCTGTCGGGGAGCATCACGTCCGCAAGCCGGGTGCAGTTGTGGAACGCATAGTTGCCGATTTTCGTCACGCCGTCGGGAATGCCCATGCGCGCGAGCGACACACAGTCCTCGAACGTGCCGTAACTGATTTCGGTCATGCCGCTTGCAAGCGAGATGTCCTCAAGAGCCGCACAGCCGCTGAACGCATAGTCGCCGATTTTCGTCAGCGTGTGAGGAAAATGAATATCCTTGAGCGACGCGCACCCGCTGAACGCCCGCTCTTCGATTGCCGCAAGTCCGTTTGGGATTATCAGCGTAGCAAGCTGCTCGCATTGCAGGAAGGCAAACTTTCCGATGGTCTTTAGGTTTTTCGGTAGGTTGATGGTTTTGAGCGAGGAGCAGCCCCAGAACGCCCGCTTGGAGATTTTGGTCACGCTGTCCGCGAGCTCTATGTCCTTGAGCGACGAACACCCGCTGAACACGCCCTTTCTGATTTCCGTCATGCTGTTCGGGATTTCTACGTCTACAAGTGACACGCAGTCGGTGAACGCATAGTCGCCGATTTCCATCAGACCGGCGGGAAGCGTCACACGCACGAGCGCGGAACAACCCTCAAACGTCTGCCGCCCGATTGCTGCCACGCCGTTTTGAATCTGTACCCGTTTGAGCGACGTGCAGCCCTCGAACGCGCTGTCGCCCACATACGCCACGCCACCGGGGATGGTCACGCTCGCGAACGACGTGCAGCCGCTGAACGCCAGTTTTCCGATGCTCGTCACGTTCTCGGGAATCGCCATATCGCCCAGCAGGGAGCGGCTGTCCACGGCGGCGTTTCCTTTTATTGAAATGTTCTTGAGCGACACGCAGCCGTAGAACGCGCCCACGCTGATAGTCGTCACGCTCTCGGGAACCGTCACGCTCACGAGCGAGTCGCAGCCCCAGAACGCGCCCCAGCCGATTTCCATCACGCCCTTGGGAATCGTCACGACCGGCATGATGTCCTTGGTGTACCCGAACACAATGCAGTCGCTGATTTTCAGCTCGCCAACCGTCTCCATCGTATGTACGCCGTTCGAGCAGATGACTTTCATCTCAAGCAACTTGGGATTATAGCTCAGACCCTCGATTTCGTCCCATTGCGCGCGCGTGCCGCTGAACTGCACCGCGTTAAGGCTCGCGCAGCCTTGGAACGCCCCCGCGCCGATTTTCTTCACGCTGGCGGGAATCGTAACGCTGACGAGCAACGGGCATCCGCTAAACGCAAAACTCGCGATTTCTGTCACCGAATCGGGAATGGTCACGCAGATAAGCGATTCGCAGCCTTTAAAAGCCTCCTTGCCAACCGCCGTGATAGTGCTCGGAATTACGAGATTCGCCGGGATTTCGGGAGAGAAACCTGTTACCGTCGTGCCATTCATTTTGAGGTATGCGGGCATATCTTCCATACGTTTTCCTTAATTATTCCTTGAATCCCA
>JAFLSP010000052.1 GCA_022510885.1 Treponema sp.
GGCGGCCGCGTCCCTACGCCTGATTTCCCGTGAAAATCTCGTACAGGCGGTCGAGGTCGGCGCGGCTGAAATAGTCAACGCTGATTGTGCCGCGCTCCAAGGTGCCTTTGAGCACGACTTTCGTGCCGAGCGCGTCAATGAACTGCTGCTCTATGCTGGCAAAGTCGGGGTCGCGCGCGGCGGGCCTGGGGGCGGCAGGGGATTTGGGGGGCTTTGCGGCCCCGTTCAGCGCGGCGGCGGCTTCCTCCGCCTGGCGCACGCTCATGCCCTGCCCCATGATTTTCCCGAAGAGAATCTGCTGCTCGGTCGCGTCGGCAACGGAAAGGAGCGCGCGCGCGTGCCCGGCGGTGAGTTTGCCCTGCACGAGCGCGCCCTGCATGTCCTCCGGCAACTTGAGCAGGCGCAGCGCGTTCGCCACGGTGGAGCGGTTCTTGCCCACCTTTGCCGCCACCTGGTCCTGCGACAGCCCGCCCAGCTCCATCAGCCGGTAGTACGCCCTCGCCTCCTCAATCGCGTTCAGGTCGGAACGCTGGATGTTCTCAATCAGCGCGATTTCCAGCTTCTTCTCGTCGTTGTACGTGACCAGCTGCACGGGGACTTTCTCCAGCCCCGCGATTTTCGCCGCGCGCGTGCGGCGTTCGCCCGCAATGATGTAGAAAGAACCGTCGCCCGCGTCCTCAATGGTGACGGGCTGGATGATGCCGTTCTCGCGGATTGACGCGGCAAGCTCGTCCAGCTCGTCCTGCCGGAATTCGGCGCGCGGCTGCTGCGGGTTCGGCTTGAGCCGCGCGACCTCCACGAACAGCCTGCCGCCCTCGTCGGCGGAAAGCCCCTCCGCAAGTTCCGGGCGCGCCGCTTTTTGCTCGCCGCCCCTGTCCGCAATCGTTCCGCCGCCAAATTCCGCGGCGGCCTCGCCTATCAGCGCGTCAAGTCCCCTGCCCAGTGCCTCTCGTTTAGCCACGGCGAACCACCTCCGCGGCGAGTTTTTCGTAACTGAGCGCGCCCGCGCAGGTCGGGTCGTACAGGCAGATGGGCAGCCCGTGCGAGGGCGCTTCGGAAAGGCGCACGTTGCGCGGGATAATCGTGCCGAACACCACGTCCTTGAAGTAGGACTTGACCTGCATCACCACGTCCTGCGCAAGGCGCGTGCGGCTGTCGTACATCGTGAAGAAAATGCCGCCGATTCTGAGGTCGGGATTGAGCGACTTCTGCACCTTTCTGACCGTCTGGAGCAGCAGCGTGATGCCTTCGAGCGCGAAATACTCGCACTGCATGGGAACGAGCACCGCGTCCGCCGCGACCAGCCCGTTGAGCGTGAGGATGCCCAGCGAGGGCGGGCAGTCAATCAGAATGTAGTCGTATATGCCTTTGAGCGGCGCGAGCGCGTTTTTTAGGAAGAACTCGCGCTCGTCCTGGTCAACCAGCTCGATTGCCGCGCCGGAAAGGTCGGTGTCGGAACTGATTGCGTCAAGATTTTCTACGGGCGTGCGCTTTATCACGTCCTGCGCGCCCGCGCGTTCCGCCAGAAGCTCGTAGACGGTCGGCTTGTCCTTGGAAACGCCCGCCCCCGTGGACATATTGCCCTGCGAGTCGAAATCGACGAGCAGCACCTTCTTGCCCGCCCTGGCGATGTACGCGCCGATATTGATGGCGGAGGTCGTCTTGCCCACCCCGCCCTTCTGATTCACAAACACGAAAATCTTGCCCATAATCGCGATGAGTATAGCATTTTTCGCCGAATTGGTACATAGCAGGCGGGCGCGGGGCTTCCTTTACAAAGCGGGCGTTATTCCGTATTATGGGGAGCGCTGGGGGCGGTATGGACTTACGGGAAATCATGCGGCAGCGGTCGTTTGCGGTGGCGGGCGACACGGAAAACCCGCAGAAATACGCGGCAAAAATCAAGCAGGGGCTGCTCGAACACGGCTACACGGTGTACGCGGTGGGAAAGGAGCTTGCCAGTTTCAACGACATTGCCGGGGAGATTGACATCATCGACCTGTGCATCAACCCGGCGCGGGGGCTTGCGCTCATGCGCGAGTGCAAGAAGCCGTGCAAGTGCGTCGTCATTCAGCCCGGGGCAGAAAGCGACGAGCTGCTCGCCTTTCTGGACGAGAAAGGGCAGCCCTACGTACAGGGCTGCCTGCTCGTGGGGCTGAGCGTGTACGCGAAGGACAAGCGATGATTCTTTCCGCGACGCTCTCTAAGCCGACGGCGGCCGTCCGCGAGGCGTTCGGCAGGGACATCGTGCGCGTGAGGATTGCGGTGCGCGCCACGGGCGGCGAGGCGGCGTACACGGCGGAACTGTTCACCAAGACGCAGGTCTTCCACCAAAAGCTGACGGCGGCGGAACTGGACGACTTCCTTGCCGCGCACGCGGGGACGACGTTCCGCGCCTGCATTGAGCGCACGGAGCGCGAGGAAATCACGCTTCTGGCGAACAAAAAGGGCAAAGTGACGCGCCTTTCCAAGCCGATTCGGGCAGACAGCGGAGGCACCGACGCGACTCTTCCGCCGGGCGGGAACCGCACAAAGGCATACCTCCTGCGCGAGGGCGTTCCCGTGCCGTTCCTCGTCCGCCTGGGCGTGATGAGCGCGCAGGGAAAAGTGCTCGCGGCAAAGCAGGACAAATTCCGGCAGGTGAACCGCTTTCTGGAATATCTGGACGACATCCTTGACGACGTGCTTGCCGCCCGCGCAAAGGCGGGCGAGTCGCATCCGCTGCGGCTGGTGGACTTCGGCTCGGGAAAATCCTACCTGACCTTTGCGGTGCAGCATTTTCTGACGGAAATCCGCCGCATCGACTGCGAGATAACGGGGCTTGACCTGAAAGAGGACGTGGTTGCCTGGTGCAACGCGCTCGCGGCCGAATGCGGCTGCACGAACCTGCGCTTTGCGGCGGGGAACATCGCCCGCTACGACGGCGGCGCGCCGGACATCGTGATGACGCTCCACGCCTGCGACACGGCGACCGACCACGCGCTCGACTACGCCGTCCGCCACCGCGCGAAGGCAATCCTGTCCGTCCCCTGCTGCCAGCACGAACTGAACGCGCAGCTCGACTACCGCAGGCGCAAGGACGACCGCGCCGCGCCCTTCGCGCCGATTCTGAAGCACGGCATCATCAAGGAACGGTTCGCGGCGCTGGCAACGGACGCAATCCGCGCGGCGTACCTTGAGGACGCGGGCTATCGCGTGAACGTGCTGGAATTTATCGACGAAAGCCACACGCCGAAGAACCTGCTCATCCGTGCGGTGCGCAAGGCGAACGCGACGGCAGGAACGGCGCGCGCGGAGGCGGAGCGGCTTATGGACGCGCTCGGCGTGAAGCAGACGTTCGCAAGCCTGCGCGCGGACGGCTCATAGCACCCAGTCGCGCAGGAAGCGACCCACGCCGTCGTGGTTGTTGTCGTCCTGCGTCACGTAGCGCGCAATCTCCTGAATATACGGCAGCCCGTTGCACATGGCGACGGAGTGCCGCGCAAGGCGAATCATGCTCTCGTCGTTCATGCTGTCGCCGAAAGCCATCGTCCGCTCCGGCGCGATTTCCAGCCGTTCCGCCAGCGCGAGCAGCGCCTCGCCCTTGCCGCAGTGCGCGGGCATAATCTCCAGAAAATACGGCTTGCTCACAAAGATGACGGCGCGGTCGCCGAGGTCGCGCTTGAGGTCGGCCTGCAAGGTTTGCAGCACGGCAGGGTCGCCGGGAATGACCATCTTGCTCTGCCCGCCGCTGATGAAGGCGGCAAAGTCGTCCGGCACGCGCATGGAAAGCCCGCACAGCTCCACGTCGATGCGCGTCCATTTGTTGTCCTTGGACGGGTAAATCGTCGCCGGGTCGTACACCTGGCACGGAAGCCCGCGCTTCTCCGCCTCGCGGTAGGCAAAGAGCAGCACCTCGCCGTCAACGGTGCGCGAAAGAACCTGCCGCCGCTCGTGCATATCGTAGACGGTCGCGCCGTTCATGGCGATGATGTAGCGACCCGCCTGCGTTCCCGCGATGTCCAGCTGGCGCACGTAGGGCAGAATCGCGTTCTCCGCCCGCCCCGAGCAGAGCGCGACGAATATGCCGCGCGCCGCGCAGGACTGCAAGGCGGCCACCGTGAGCGGCGTAATCTGCAAGTCCTTGTTCAGCAAGGTGTCGTCCAGGTCGAGCGCAATGATGCCGACGTCAAGTTTTGCTTGCGGAAGTTTGTGCATGGCAACAGTATAGCACAATGCGGCGGCATTGGTAAGCGGGCAAAAAAAATCCTTGCCGAATTCGCGTCCGTGTTAGTATCTTAAAGGAAGCCGCATAGCGGCACATTTCCATTGCAAAGAAGGAATCCTATGGCAACCTACCAGTTTCAGACCGAAGTGAACCAGCTGCTCAAGCTGATTATCCATTCCATGTACTCGAACAAGGACATTTTCCTGCGCGAAATCGTCTCCAACGCCTCCGACGCGCTGGACAAGCTCAAATACCTGACCGTCTCCGACGACAACTACAAGGACATCAAGAGTGAGCCGCGCATCGACATCCGCTTTGACGAGACGGAAAGACTGCTCGTCGTGCAGGACAGCGGCATCGGCATGACCGACGAAGACCTGACCGCGAACCTCGGCACGATTGCGCGCTCCGGCACCAAGGCCTTCATTGAGAAAATCGCCGCGGACAAGAACGCCGGCGAGTCGAACCTCATCGGGCAGTTCGGCGTGGGCTTCTACAGCGCGTTCATGGCGGCAAAGGAAATCACCGTCATCACGCGCAAGGCCGGCGACAAGAGCGGCAACATCTGGAAGTGGTCGAGCGACGGCACGAACGCATACTCCATCGAAGAAATCGCCGCAGACAGCGACCTCGCCAAAAAATACGGCTTCGACAAGGCGGAGACCTGCGGTTCGGCCATCGAGATGCGCCTGAACGACGACAGCAAGGACTACGCGAGCCGCTGGAAAATCGAGGAGCTGATTAAGCGCTACTCCGACCACATCGCCTTCCCGATTTACCTGCACTACACGCAGAACAAGTACGACGACAAAGGCAACATCACGGGAAGCGAGCAGAAGACCGACCAGGTGAACAGCGCGTCCGCACTGTGGAAGCGCGCCAAGAGCGACCTGAAAGCCGCCGACTACAACGAATTCTACAAGACGACCACGCACGACACGCAGGACCCGCTCACCTACCTGCACACGCACGCCGAAGGCACACAGGAATACACCACGCTCTTCTACGTGCCGAAGCACGCGCCCTTCGACATGTACCAGGCGGACTACAAGAGCGGCGTGAAGCTGTACGTCAAGCGCGTGTTCATCACCGACGACGACCGCGAGCTGCTCCCCGCCTACCTGCGCTTCGTGCGCGGCATCATCGACAGCGAGGACTTGCCGCTCAACGTGAGCCGCGAAATCCTCCAGCAGAACCGCATCCTTGAGACGATAAAAACGCAGTCCGTCAAAAAACTGCTGTCCGAATTCAGGAAGATGGGCGAGGCCGCCGACAAGGCGCGCAAGGCGGAAAAGCCGGACGACAAGGAGAAACAGGCGATTGAGACCTGGAACACCTTTGTCAGCCAGTTCAACCGCCCCATGAAAGAAGGCCTCTACGGCGACTACGCCAACCGCGACGAAATCTGCGAAATCGTCCGCTTCAAATCGACCGACGAGAGCGGCACCGGCGACGACCGCTGGACGAGCTTTGCCGACTACGTGCAGCGCATGAAACCCGACCAAAAGGCGATTTACTACATCACCGGCAGCGACGAGAAGAACCTGCGCGCATCCCCGCTGCTCGAAGCGTACAAGAAAAAAGGCTTCGAGGTGCTGATTATGGCGGACGACATCGACGACATCGTGATTCCGTCGCTCATGAAGTACAAGGACTTTGACCTCAAGGCGGTGAACCGCGCGGGCAGCGACGACGAGCTGGGCGTGGACAAGGACGAGGCGAAAAAGAAGGAAAAGGCGTTCAAGCCCGTGCAGGAGAAAATCAAGAAGGCACTGGGCGAGCGCGTAAAGGACGTGACGCTCTCAAAGCGCCTGAGCGACAGCCCCAGCTGCATCGTGGTGGACGAGAACGACCCGAGCTTGCAGATGGAGCGCATGATGCGCGCGATGGGACAGGCGGGCATGGCCAGCGTCAAGCCGATTCTTGAGGTGAACGGCGACCACGCCATCGTCAAGACGCTTGAGGCGACGGACGACGAGGCCTACATCGCGAACGTGGCGGAAGTCCTGCTTGACCAGGCGTTGCTCGTCAGCGGCGTGGAGCTGAAAAATCCCGCCGACTTCGTGCGGGCGATGAACGCATTGTTGAGCCGCTGAATCTGTGGTATACTGAGAACAGGAGAATCCTATGGCAGAAGCGAATTTTGAGGCGACCGTAAAGGAAGCGTTGGAGATGTTCCGCCCGCAGTTGCAGGCAGACGGCGGCGACATGGAATTCGTCGGCATTGACGATGAAAAGCGCGTGCACCTGCGCCTGACCGGCAGCTGCGGAAGCTGCCCCATGGCGACGATGACGCTCAAAATGGGCATCGAACGGTATCTGAAGGATGCCTGCCCCGAAGTAACCGAGGTGGTGCAGGAACGCTAAGTGCCGTTGCTTCCTGTCTGCAAGCAAGACCTCCTCGACCGCGGCATCGCGCAGCTTGATTTCGTGTTCGTCTCCGGCGATGCTTATGTTGACCATGCGTCGTTCGCCGCCGCGCTGCTCGGTCGTCTGCTGGAATCGCACGGGTACACGGTGGGCATCATTCCGCAGCCCGACTGGAAGGACGCGGAAAGTTTTACGGTGCTCGGTCGTCCGCGGCTCGCGTTCTTGGTAAGCGCGGGCGCGATGGACAGCATGGTGAGCAACTACACGGCGAACAACAAGCCGCGCTCGGAGGATGCCTACGCACACGGCGGCGTTGCGGGGCATCGCCCTGACCGCGCGCTCATCACCTACTGCACCAAAATCCGCCAGGCATACAAGGGCGTGAACATCCTCATCGGCGGCATTGAGGCGAGCCTGCGGCGCACCGCGCATTACGACTACTGGTCGAACACGGTGCGCCGTTCCGTTCTTTTGGACAGCAAGGCAGACCTGCTCATGTACGGCATGGGCGAGCATTCGCTGCTGGAGATTGCGGCACTGCTCGCGCAGGGCGTTCCCGCACGGCAGATTCGCGGCGTGCGCGGCACGGTGTGGTGCACGAGCAAGGCGGACGAACTGCCACCCCACGTGACATGGCAAGCGGACGGCGCAACGCGGCGCGTTCCCGAAAACCACGCGCTCATGCTACCGACCTACGCGGACATCAGCACGGACACGGACGGAAGCCGGGAACTGTTCGCGCGCTCGTACCTCGCGCAGGAGCAGAACACCGACGCGCTCAACGGCCACGTGCTGATTGAGCCGACGGACGCGCGCTTCGTCGTGCAGGAAAAAGCGGCTCTGCCGCTCAGCACGGAGGAATTCGACGCGCTCTACGCGCTGCCGTTCACGCGCCAGTGGCATCCGCGCTACGACGCGCCGGCGGAAAACGGCAAGACAGGCGTTCCCGCGCTCGCGGAAGTGCAGTTTTCGCTCACGAGCTGCCGCGGTTGCTTTGGCGCGTGCGCGTTCTGCGCGATTACTTTTCACCAAGGGCGCAGAATCCAAAGCCGCAGCCACGAAAGCCTGCTGCAAGAGGCCGAGGCGATGACGAAACATCCCGCATTCAAGGGCTATATCCACGACGTGGGCGGACCGACGGCGAATTTTCGGCATGATGCGTGCGCGGCGCAGGCAGAACGGGGCGCGTGCGCGAACCGCGACTGCCTCGGCACCAATCCCTGCCCCAATGTCCGCGCCGACCACCGCGACTACCTCGCCCTGCTGCGCAAACTGCGCGCGCTTCCCCGGGTCAAAAAAGTCTTCGTGCGCTCGGGCATCCGCTTTGACTATCTGCTGATGGACGCGGACGACACGTTCCTGCGCGAGCTGTGCGAGCATCACGTCAGCGGGCAGCTCAAGGTCGCCCCCGAGCACGTGAACGACGACGTGCTGCGCCTGATGCGCAAGAGTTCCCACGCCGTCTACGAGCGTTTTGCCGACGTATACGCGCAGACGAACCGCCGTCTGGGCAAAAAGCAGTACCTCGTGCCGTATTATATCTGCGCGCATCCGGGGGCGGGACTGAACGAGGCGATTGACGTCGCGCTCTACCTCAAAAAGACGGGCTTTGTCCCCGACCAGGTGCAGGATTTTTATCCCACGCCGGGAAGCCTTTCCACCTGCATGTACTACACGGGGCTGAACCCGCACCGGCAGAACGCGGACGGCTCGCTCGAAAAAGTCCACGTGGCGCGCGGGGCGCACGAACGCCGTTTGCAGCGCGCGCTCGTGCAGTTCAACCGGCGCGAGAACGCCGCCCTGGTGCGCGAGGCCCTGCGGCTTGCGGGCAGGCAGGACGCGGCGGACATCCTGCTCGGCGGCGCACGGCGCAGGCGGCACACATCCAAGGCAAAAACCATTTGAAGGAGTTTATATGTATATCGAACGCATCAACAGTCCGGCAGACGTGAGAAAGCTGGACGAAACGGCGCTGACCGCGCTCGCGGCAGAAATCCGCACCCTGCTGATTCAGAAGCTGAGCGTCCACGGCGGACATTTCGGCCCGAACCTCGGCTTTGTGGAGGCGACGATTGCGCTGCACTACGTGTTCAGCTCGCCTGTTGACAAAATCGTGTTCGACGTGTCGCACCAGACCTACGCGCACAAAATGCTCACCGGGCGCAAGGAGGCGTGGCTCAGCGAGGCGCACTACGACGACGTGACGGGCTTCACCAATCCGGCGGAAAGCGAGCACGACCTGTTCACGATTGGACACACCTCGACGGCGGTCAGCCTTGCGGCGGGCTTGGCTAAGGCGCGCGACCTTGCGGGCGGCACGGAGAACGTGATTGCCGTCATCGGCGACGGCTCGCTCAGCGGCGGCGAGGCGCTGGAAGGCCTGAACGTGGCGGGCGAGCTTGACGGCAACTGCATCATCGTCGTGAACGACAACGACATGTCCATTGCGGAAAACCACGGCGGCATGTACAGGACGCTGCGCGAACTGCGCGAAAGCGGCGGCACCTCGCCGAACAACCTGTTCAAGGCGATGGGGCTTGACTACCGCTTCGTCAGGGACGGCAACGACATCGCGTCGCTCATCGCAGCATTCCGCGCGGTCAAGGACAGCAAGACGCCGGTGGCCGTGCACATCGTCACGCAGAAAGGCAAGGGCTACAAAATCGCCGAGGAGAACCGCGAGTCGTGGCATTTCTCCGCCCCCTTCGACATCGCCACGGGCAAGCCGAAGAGCGCGCGCGGCGGCGAGTCCTACGGCAGCCTGACGGCGGACTTCCTGCTCAAAAAGATGCAGGCGGACCCGCGCGTCGCCGTGCTCACGGCAGGAACGCCCACCGTGCTCGGCTTCACCAAGGCGAACCGCGACAAGGCGGGCGCGCAGTTCATCGACGTGGGCATTGCCGAGGAGACGGCGACCGCCATGGCGAGCGGGCTGGCAAAGCGCGGCGCAAAGCCCGTCTTCGGCGTGTACAGCACCTTCTTCCAGCGCTGCTACGACCAGGTGCAGCAGGACGTGTGCATCAACGGAACGGCGGCGACCTTCGTGGTCTGCGCGGCAAGCGTGTGGGGCATGAGCGACGTGACGCACATCGGCTACTACGACATCCAGATGCTCGCGCACATTCCCGGCCTCGTCTACCTTGCGCCCACCAGCTGCGAGGAATACTTCGCCATGCTCGACTGGGCGATTGAGCAGGACCGCTTCCCCGTGGCAATCCGCCAGCCGTCAAACGGAGTGCTGCACGCGAACCGCCCCGTGCGGCGCGACTACGGCACGCTCAACACCTTCCAGACTGAGCGGCAGGGCAGCACCGTCGCCGTGCTCGCGCTGGGCGATTTCTTCCCGCTCGGCGAGCAGGTGGTCGCCCGGCTCAAGAGCGACGCGCAGATTGACGCGACGCTCGTCAACCCCGTCTATGCGTCGGGCATCGACACGGCGGCACTGACCGAACTTGCCAAAAATCACCGCGTCGTGGTGACGCTAGAGGACGGCATCCTCGCAGGCGGCTGGGGACAGACCGTGGCGGCATTCTACGGCGCGGACACGCGCGTAAAAGTGCTGAGCTACGGACTGAAAAAAGAATTCCTGGACGGCTACAATGCGAACGACGTGCTACGCGACAATCGTTTGACAGCGGAACAGATTACCGAGGATGTGCAGAACGCCTTGTAGCAGCGCGGGTCGGTACGGCCGCCCACCGTGCCGACCCATGCTGTCAAAGCGTAACGAGTACGTTTGTCCACTTCCGCCGATTTCCCAAAACGTACTAAGTACGTTTGCCGACTTTCACCGTTTTCACGAAACGTATTCAGTACGTTTGCTGACTTTCGCCATTTTCACAAAACGCATTCAGTACGTTTGCCGACTTTCACTGTTTTCGCAAAACGTACTGAATGCGTTTGCTCACTTCCGCAGAAAGTAAAACTTGTACGCGGGATATGTGCTCATTTTCGCCACAATCGGCTCGACTCCAGCGAACTCACTCGGCGGTTCTTCGTCCTGTTGGAGGACGAGGCAGAGGTCACTCTCACCGTCAAGTGTGTCTATCAAGTTCCTGCGGTCGTAGAAATATGCCGATGTCCACAGCGCGGGGATTTCATATCCGCAAATACAGTTTTCGGGATAGCGATACGCGATGCAGCGCGGAATGTGGCTGTCAATCGTCTCGCCGAAGACAAAGACGGTGCGTTCTGTAAGGTGTTCCCGCATCATCTCTCCGAACGCGCGGTCGGTGCGCGCGACGGATTTTTCGGAACAGAAGAGAACTCCCAT
>JAFLSP010000053.1:0-6513 GCA_022510885.1 Treponema sp.
GCGGCCTACTCCAGCGGGGCGAAGTATCCCGTCTCCGCGCGGCCGCTGCGGTTCATCAGGTAGGTCTCCACCTCCACGGGCAGGTAGTTCTGCCCGAATTCGGTCTTGAGCTGCGAGGTGTACGAGAGCCGGTAGGAGCCGTTGGGAATGGCGATAATATCCTGCACGATGCCGCCCAGCCCCTGGCTGCGGTACACGTAGTATTCGCCGCCGTTCGTGTGCTCGCTCAGGTAGGTGATTTCGGAGGCGGGCGTTCCCTGCGCGGTCATCACCACCGCCATGGAGACCGCGTTGTTGTTCAGGTAGGCGGACAGGTCGGAAAGGCTGTAGCTCGCAAAGGCATTCTGACTCACGCCGCCGTCGGTCACGAAGACAATCGCGCGCTTCTTCTCCGCGCCAATCAGCCCGTTCGCGGCAAGGCGGATTGCCCCGTCAAGGCTGACCGAGGACGCAAGCGGGGTCTTGAGCGCGTCCGCCGTGAAGTGCGCAAGGCCGTCCGGCGCGCCCGCGTACTCAAGGACCGGCATCGCGCCCGCGCTGATGACGCGCACCGTCCCGCGCCCGCCCATCGCCGCCGCCACCTCGCGCACGGCGCTCTCCATCGCCTCCGCGTAGCGCGCCGCCGAGAACGAGCGGTCGATGACAAGCGTAATGTCGGCCACGTCGTTGGCAAACGCCGCGCCCTCAAACCGCATGTCCGCCACCGCGCCCCTGTTCTCGGTCACAAAGAAATTCACCTCTTTCAGCCCGACCATGCTCTGCCGCCGCCGGTTCTCCACCTTGACCTCAAGCGTCACTTTGGGGAACGCGCTCGCGTCCACGCGCTCAACCTGCACGAACAGGCCGCCGATAAGCTCGCTCATCTTGCTCATCACGTAGACCTCGTTGCTCACCACGTCGCTGACGAGCACGTTGCCGTTCGCGTCGGGCACGGCGCAGGTCACGCGCGAGGGGGCGTTCCCCGTGCCCACGTTCTCGAACAGCGAGCCGGTCTCCGCGTCAACCGAATAGACGCGGTTCTTGTCGCAGATGACGATGTAGCCGCCCCAGGGCTTGAGCGACTCGGGCTTGACGAAGGTCTTTTCCTTGCAGAGCAGGCCGACATAGTTTCCCGCCGTGTCGAAGCGGTAGACCGCGCCCGTCACCGCGTCCGCCACGAACACCGCGCCGTTCATGCAGGCGATGCCCGTCGGCGCCCTCAGCCCCGCAAATTCTGCCGACGCGCCGCCAAAGTAGAACAGCCCGTTGCCGTCCCGGTCGAACACGTCCACGCGCGCATTGCCGAAGTCGGTCACGTAGACGTTGCCCACCTCGTCCGTCGCAAGATACTGCGGCCCGACCATCTGCCCCACGCCGATGCCCTTGCCGCCGAACGAAGTCTCGTAGCCGCCCCTGCTGTTGAGCACGGTGATGCGGTCGCCCGCCGACTCGGAGACGAGGATGCGTCCGTCATTGGTGCGAATCATGTCCATCGGGCGGTCGAAGCCGGCGAGCGGCCCGTTCGTGCGGTTCACCACCAGCCCGTTCACGTCGATTTTGAGCAGCTCGTTCGAGCCGTAGGCGAGCACCCAAACTGAGCCGTCGTCCTCGGGCAGCACCGAAATCGGCTGGCTGAACACGAAGGTGTCGCCGTTGCGCCCCGGAAAGCTTCCCGCCTCCGTGTAGGCAACGGTGGTCTGATAGGCGTTGTCGGTGATGCGCCGCGCGCGCACGACTTCAATCTGGTTCTTGAGCAGCAGGCCGCCGTAGCCGTTGCCGCTCGCGAACTCCCACTGCTGCAACGCCGCGCCCTCAATGCCGGAGCGGTAGTACGACTTGCCGAGCCAGTCGAGGATGATGTTCTCGTCGGGCAGATACGAAAGCGCGCGCTCGAACTGCATAATCGCGTCGTTATAGGAGCCGCGGTAATACGCCTGCACGCCGCGCCGGAATTCCTGGAACGCGAGCGCGCTCTGCGCCGTCTGCGTTCCCGATGCGTTCACCGCCGTCGCCTCCGCGCTCGTGAACGGCGTGCGCTGCGCAAAAGCAACTATTCCCGCCGTCAGCACGAGCGGCGCGAACATCCATTTCATGCGATTTGTCTGTATCTTCTTCATATTATCCCACCTGCGCCAAACGGATGTGTTCCTGAATCTCCGCGTTGTCGGGCATCAGCTCCCGCGCCTGGTTCAGATACCGCTGCGCGTCGCGATGCAAGCCCAGCTTGTAATACACCCACCCCACCGAATCAAGGCACGCCGCCGAACGGGGCGACTTGTCCAGCGCGCGCTTGCAATACGACAAGGCCGTCCTCAGGTCGCGGTTCTCGCTGGCAAGCACGTAGCCCATGCCGTTGAGCGCGGTCGGGTTGTCCGGGTCGATTTTGAGCGCCCTTTTGTAGTACGAGATGCTCAGTTCCGTGTCGTGCTGAAGCCATGCATTGTAGGCAAGCGCGGCATAGACCGCCGCCGGCTGGTAGTTCGCCTCCACGAGTTTTTGCAGCTCAAAGTCGGCGAGCTTGTCGCGTCCGCTCAGCGTGTAGATAATCGCCAGCACGAAGCGGCATTGCAGCACGCGCGCCACGTCCTGCCCCGCCGTCACCACCTGCTCAAGATAGAGAAGCGCGTCCTCGTACCGCTCCAGCTTGGTGTAGCACAAGCCGATATAATACGCCAGCTCGTCATTCTCGAGGCCCGTGTCATCGGGAAGCGAAAGGAAGAACGCAAGCGAAGCGGCGTAGTCCGCCTTTTTGTACAGGGCGATGCCCTCCGCGAGCGCGTCATTTTTCATTCTGTCTGCCATAGTTCCTCCCAAAACCCGGCGTTATAGCGAGAAGCGGATGTCCGCGTCCGTCCGTTCCGTCTCCGGCTCGGCGCGAACGAGCGAGACGGAAACGTTCCCGCCCTGCACGGCATCGTAGTCGTTCCCCGGCGCGCCGCTCGTCACAATCTGCCCGCCCGCAAAGAATCCGTACCTTTTCCCGTCGGGCGCGTCCAGTATCTCCACTCTATCAAGATAATCCCGTCTCGACAAGGTGGTGACGGCGACTCCCGCGTAGGACTCGCGCGACGCGGCGTTCACGCTCACGAACGAATCCCTGGTGCACAGCGACACAAGCGTGCCGAGGTTCTTCGCCATGAATTCCGCGAGCGGCGCGAAGCGCCAGCTGCCGTCGTAGCTCTCAAGGCTCACCGCGATGCCGGGCGTCCCGTACAGCACCGCCTGCCGCGCCGCCGCCGCCGTTCCCGAATACACGATGTCCGTCCCCAGGTTCGCGCCCTTGTTGATGCCGCTCACCACCGCGTCGAACGTCACGTCAAACAGGGCCGAGCGCAGGGCGGCAATCACGCAGTCCACGGGATTGCCCTCCGACGTATAACGATTCTCGCCGCGGGCGACAAGGCGCAAGGGCTTGTGCATCGTGATATGATTCGACACCGCCGAGCGATTACCGCTGGGCGCAAGCACGTACACATCGGCAACGCGGCGCAACGACCGCTCCAGAGCGACAAGACCCTCGCCCTCGATGCCGTCGTCGTTCGTCAGCAGAACCGCGGGCCGCCGCCCCCCACCGCTACGAGACAACGCGCACTCCGTCCGCCGGCTCTATCTCGTGGCAACGGGGATGGAAGCCGAAAATCCGCTCGTATTCGGCAAGCTTCTCCCGGAACGCCGGAATGTCGTCCTCGTCAAGAATCGTATACGCGCACCGCCCGAATCCCTTGCCCGTGACGCGCCCGCACGAATGGGGATTGCGCGTGTCGTCCAGATTCGGGTTAATCATCGAAAGCCGCTTGAGAATCCAATCGACCTCCGGGCAGGAAAGGTCGTAGTCGTCGCGCATGTTCTTGTGGCTCGCGTTCACCGCGCGCGCGAACGCGCCGAATTCGTGCCTGGTGAGCGCGAGCGCGGCATCGAGCACGTACTTGTGCTCGCGCATGACGCATTGCAGGCGGTGGCGCGTAATCTCGCCCACCACGCCGAGCACCTCGTTGACCTCGGTGGGCCTGTCCTCGTAGGCCCAGCCGCCCCACACGTTCTGCTTGCGCTCCTTGAGCTCGCCCAAAAGCAGCACGTTCTCCGGCTGATGCAGCACGTCCTCGTTCCATACCGTCACGCGCTGCACGCGCGCGTCGGTCAAGAGGATTTTCTTGTTCGGAAAGTCGAAGGGAATTGCCTCATACGCCCCCGTAGCGTAGTCGGTCAGCATGACGTGCTGTTTCTTCGCGTAGAGCGCGGCGTAGTTCGCCGCAAGGAAATTCCCGCTCTTGAGGAACAGCTTGTTCCCGCGCTCAATCACCTGCAGGAGCTGCGCGTCGGAGCAGGAGAGCGACATCGCCGCACGGATGGCGAACGCCGCGCCCACCTTCATCGCCGTGGTGATGCCAAAGCCGAGCGACGGCGGCTTGTCCGACCAGACCGTCATGTTCATGCCGCGCATCTCGAAGCCGCCCGACGTGAAGCCGTAGACAATCGCCTTGAGCGCGTTCGACCACCGGTCCTCCTTGCGAAATTTGAGCGTGGAAAGCGCGGTGTGCTTGCGGTCTTTCTGCTGCGCGAAGTAGAAATGAAGCGCGCCGTCCGGGCGGAACGAGAGCGCGACGTAGACGGGAACGTTCACCGCCATGGAGAGCGTCTTGTCCTTGAAAAACCAGGAATGCTCGCCGATTAAATGCATGTGCGACGGCGCGGAGACAACGATGTCCGGCTTCTCGTTATATGCGGTTTCGTGCGCCTCTATCACCTGCTTCATCTGACCGACGTCCCTCATCCTTGCACATTTGTTTTCTTATCGTTAAAATGATACAATAATGCGCCGATTTTTACAAGTTTTTTGTCCGTTTTTTTCGGGCATCGTGCTGGCACTGGCAATTCCCAACGAATTCCTGAAGACAGGCTCGCCGCTTATCGCGCTGTTCGCGCTCGTGCCCTTCTACGTCGCCCTCTCCCGCGCGCGGAGATACCGGGACGCATTCGCCGCCGGATGGATACAGGCATTCACGACGCACGTGCTGTCCAGCTTCTGGCTGGGCAACTTCCGCGGCTACGCGCTCTTCACGCTGGGGGCGAGCGCGGTCGGCACGGGATTCATCTGCGCGTTCTCCTCGCTCGTGTTCTTCTTCCCCTTCTCCCATTTTAACGCCGAACGGAAACTGCGCGAGGACGCGGGAACGACGGCGTTCTCGCTCCCGCTCCGAGTCCTCTGGTTCACGGGCACGTACACGGTGTGGGAATGGGCAAAGTCGTTCGGCTTCCTCGCCTATCCGTGGGGCACGCTCTCCATGACCGCCTTCACCTGGCCGCTCGTCACGCAGATTGCCGACCTGACCGGCCCCTACGGCGTGACGTTCCTCTTCGCCCTCGTCAGCGCGCTGGTAGCCGAGGGCATCCTGCTCCTGCCGCGCCTCTCTTGCACCGCCCGTCCACGCGCGCTCCACGATGCGTGGATTGCGTGCGCCAAAACCTGCGCCGCGCTGTTCACCGCAACCGTGCTCTACGGCGCGTATCAGTATCTCCTGCCACGCTCCCCCGTCAAGACAATGCATGCCGTGCTCGTGCAGCAGAACCTCGACCCGTGGAACGACACCGACGGGGCAGCGATTGCAATCTCCGCGCGCCTTTCGCAGGAGAAAATCGACGAATTCGCCGCGCGCGGGAAAACCTGCGACCTGGTCGTCTGGAGCGAGGGGGTGCTATCGCGCTATTTTCCCACCGCGCAGAGCTACTACCGCTACTTTCCCGAGGGCAAACCGCTCATCCCGTTTATCAAAAGCACGCAGACCCCGTTCATCATCGGCGCGCCGCTCACGATTGACCGCGAGAAACACCAGTACGGCAACGCGACCGTCCTGCTCGACAAGGACGGCGAGTACCGGGGCGCGTACCTCAAGATGCACCTCGTGCCCTTCGCCGAGCGCATTCCCTTCGTGGAGTACGAGGCCGTGCGCGCGTTCATCAAAAAAATCGCGGGATTCTCCTACGGATGGGTGCAGGGCAGCGTCCCCGTGCTCTTCGAGATTCCCGTCAGCACGCCGCCACGCAGGACGAATGAGCCTGAAATCGTCTCGCTCACGGGACGAAAGGCCGAGCCGCCGCAGACGGTCATGGTCGCCACGCCGATTTGCTTCGACGACGCATTCGGCGAGGTCTGCCGCGCGCTCCACCGCGCCGGGAGCGAGGTGTTCATCAACCTGACCAACGACGCCTGGTCGCGCACCGAGAGCGCGGAAATCCAGCACTTCGCCGTGGCTTCCTACCGCGCGATTGAGTACCGCACCACGCTCGCCCGCGCCACCAACGGCGGCTACACCGCAGTCGTTGACCCCGCCGGCCGCGTCCTCCAGGCACTGCCGCTCTTTGAGGAGGGCGCGCTCGCCGCCGAGATTCCCGTGTACGAGCGCACGATGACCGTCTACGCGCGCTTCGGCGACTGGCTCGTCGCCGTCCTCGCGCTGCTCGCCGCCGCCCATGTCGTGCTGTTCACCGCCGAGGAAAGAGAAGACAAAATCTCTTAGGGATTCAAACAAAAACGCT
>JAFLSP010000053.1:6613-10827 GCA_022510885.1 Treponema sp.
GCCTAGCGTTTTAAACCAAAACGCTAGGCGTTTTCCGCGGACGTATGCACATTCGCGCGTCCGCCTACTTACTGAATCAGCATGGCATCGCCGTAACTGAAAAAACGGTAGCCCCTCTCCACGGCGGTACGATATGCGCTGAGGATGTGCTCGCGTCCTGCAAATGCGCTCACCAGCATGAGCAGCGTGCTTTCGGGCGTGTGGAAATTCGTGAACAGCTGGTCAACCACTTTGAAACGGTAGCCGGGATACATGAAAATCCGCGTGCTGCCCGTGCCGCCGCGCACAATGCCGTTCCCGTCGGCCGCGCTCTCCAACGTGCGCACGCTCGTCGTTCCCACCGCGAGCACAGGCCGTCCCTCACGCTTCGCCCGGTTGACGGCATCCGCCACGCCGTCCGGCACCGTGTAGGCTTCTTCGTGCATCCGATGGTCTTCGATAGTCTCCGTGCGGACCGGCAGGAACGTCCCCAGGCCGACGTGCAAGGTGACCCAGGCAAGTTCGATGCCCCGCGCCGCAAGCCGCGCGAGCAGCGCCTCGGTAAAGTGCAGTCCCGCCGTCGGACACGCCGCGCTTCCCGTCTCCCGCGCGTACACCGTCTGATACCGCTCGCTGTCCGTATCGTCGTCCGCGCGGTGGATGTACGGCGGCAGCGGGATGCGTCCGTTCCGCTCGAACCACGCTTCCCCCAACGCGAACGGGAAGGAAACCGTGCGGAATTCGGTTCCCGCGTCCCCCTCATCCGCCACGACCGTCCCGAGCGAGCCGTCGGCAAAACGAAATACGTTTCCCGGCTTCACTTTCTTCGCGCCTTTCACCATCGCGCGCCAGGTATCACCCGCCGGGGTCGTCTGCTGGAGGAACATGAATTCCTGCTCGCGGCCGCTCGCCTCCTTAATCGCGTAGCAGCGGCTCCTGCGCACCCGGCTGTCATTAAAGACCATGAGCGTCCCCGGCGCAATCAGGTCGGGCAGGTCCGCCATGGTATAATGCGACACGGTGCCGTCCGCACGGCGCAAACGCATCAGCCGGTCTTCCCCGCGCGTTCCGCTCGGTTTCTGAGCGATGAGCTCAGGCGGCAAATCAAACGTAAAGTCAGACAAGTGCATGGATTATGCTCGCTTTTTGCAACGGCCCGTCGCCCTCAGTCGAACAGCGACAGCTCTGTTTCCTGCGCCGCGCCGGGCTTTATGCCCAGATGCTCGTAGGCTTTCGGCGTGACCACCCTGCCGCGCGGCGTGCGCTGCAACAGCCCGCACTGAATCAGGTACGGCTCGTAGTAGTCTTCCAGCGTGTCCATCGACTCCCCGATGGAAATGGCGAGCGTGTCCGCGCCCACCGGCCCGCCGCCAAAACGACTGATGATAGAACGCAGAATCTCGCGGTCGTACCGCTCAAGCCCGAGCGAGTCAATGCCGAGCCGCTGGAGCCCGTCGCGGACAACCGCGAGCGTGACAACGCCATCCCCATAGACTTGCGCAAAGTCGCGCATACGGCGCAGGACACGGTTCGCCACGCGCGGCGTTCCGCGCGAGCAGGATGCTATCAGCAGGGCCGCGTCATCATCGACCGCGCATTTCAGGATGCCCGCCGAGCGGCGGACAATCGCCGCAAGCTCCTCCGCAGCATAATAGTCGAAGCGCTGAATGATGCCGAAGCGGCTGATGAGCGGAGAACTGACCATCCCCGCCTTGGTCGTCGCGCCCACGAGCGTAAAGTGCGGCACGGGAATGCGCACCGTGCGCGCCGCCGCCCCCTGTCCGATAACCCAGTCCAACTCAAAATCCTCCATGGCGATGTACAGCATCTCCTCAATCGCAGGCTTGAGGCGGTGGATTTCGTCGATGAAAAAGACCGTGCGCGGCGTAATCGTGGAGAGGATGCCCGCCAAATCCTTGGGCTTGTCGAGCGCGGGCGCGCTGGTCACCTTGAAGTCCGCGCCCAGTTCCCGCGCCGTGATTTCCGCGAGCGTCGTCTTGCCAAGGCCAGGCGGACCAATCAGAAAAAGGTGGTCAAGCGACTCCCTGCGCTCACGTGCCGCGCCGATGAACACCGAGAGATTTTCTTTTACCGCGCGCTGCCCCAGGAATTCGTCCAGCAACTGCGGGCGCAGCGAGACCTCCTGCACATCGTCCTCGCCCGGAATGTCTGCCCGCACGATATGCGTGCTTCCGCGCGTGCCGTCCAGCCCCTCGTCCGTATTGTCCCGCCTCACTGCGCCAACTCCACAATCGCCCGCCGAAACAACAATTCCTCCCGCGCCGACGGCAGCATCTCAGCGAACGGCTGCTCCCCGTCCGCCGCGGGCTGCCTGCCCAGTTCGTCCGCAAGCCGCGCAATAACCGCCTCCACGTCGCGGCGGTCGTAGCCCATATCCGCGAGCGCGGAAACCACGTCCGCATACGCGCCGCCGCGCGGCTTCGCCTGCTTCCCGCCCGTATCGTCAAGCGAGAGTTTTCCTTTGAGCTGCAGGAGCATTTTCTGTGCGGTCTTCTTTCCCAATCCGGGGATTTTCTCCAGCGCGGCAAGATTCCCGTCATCGAGCGCGACCACCAGCTGCTCAAGCGCGACGCTGCTCATGATTTTCACCGCGCTCTTCGGCCCCACGCCGTCCACCGACAAAAGGTCAAAAAACAGGGCGCGGTCACGCTCGCCCGCAAAGCCGAACAGGGTCATCGCCGCGTCCGTGTGCTGCATATACGTGAAAACCCGCGCCGACGCGCCCACGTGCGGCAGCGCGTCCAACGAGGTGTCGGGCATCACGATGTCCCACTCAATACCGTGCGTGTCGAGGAGCAGCTTCTGCGGAAATTTTCCCGTAATCGTCCCGGAAAGGCTGTTGAACATGGGGTCAGTATATCAGAAAATACCCGTGCTGTGAATATGGGTGATTGCCGCCGCGAGCGCGTCCGCCGCATGGTCGGGCTTCGGCTCGGTCTCAAGGTTCAGGAGAATTTTGACGCACCGCTCCACCAGCGCCTTGTCAGCCCGCCCCGTGCCCGTAACGGACGTTTTTATCTGATTGGGCGCATACATGAACAGCGGGACGGCGAACTGCGCGAGCGTCATCGTGACCACGCCCTTTGCCTCCGCCACGCCGAGCGCGCTCGTCACGTTGCGGGAAAAATAGAGCGTCTCCATGCCCGCTTCATCCGGGTGGAATTCCTGCAAAAGCGCGACAAGGCGGGCATGAATGGCGAGCAAGCGCGTCCCGTGGTCATCGGAGGGGGAAGTCTCGATGATGCCGTAACTGACCAGCCGCTTGCGCTCCCCCGCCGCATCCACGATGCCGAATCCCGTGTGCGCAAGGCCGGGGTCGATGCCAATTATCCGCCGCGTTCTCATACAAAAAAAGCCCCGGCAAATCGCCAGAGCCTTTCCTTTTCGCCGCTGCGCTTAGGCTTCCGCCTCAAAGTCGTCGGGATATTCGACCGTGGAGTACACGTTCTGCACGTCCTCGTCCTCCTCAAGCCGGTCGAGCAGCTTCTGCACTTTCGCGGCAGTCTCCTTGTCCACCGCAGTGTATGACATCGGGACCATGTTCACGCCCGCAGCAAGCGACTCGTAGCCCTTGCCCTGCAAGGCCTCAAGAACGGCGTCAAAACTGCCCGGCTGCGTGGTCACCGTGATAACGCCGTCCTCGTTCACGATGTCGTCCGCACCCGCCTCAAGCGCGACCTCCATCAGCTCGTCCTCGCCCACCTTCTCCGCGTCGTACTCGATGACGCCCTTGCGCTCGAACATACGGCTCACCGAGCCTGACGTGCCCAGGTTTCCGCCCGTCTTGTTGAAGATGTTGCGCACGTTTGCCGCCGCGCGGTTCTTGTTGTCGGTCAGCACCTCGACCAGCACCGCCACGCCGCCCGCCGCATATCCTTCGTACACCAGCTCCTCGTAACTCGCCGCGTCGGTCTCGCCCGTGCCTTTCTTGATAGCGCGCTCGATGTTATCCTTGGGCATGGATGCCGCGCGGGCTTTCAGAATGGCAGTGCGCAGGCGCGGATTCGAATTCGGGTCGCCGCCGCCCATCTTCGCCGCAATGGAAATCTCTTTAATAAACTTGGTAAACAACTGCCCACGCTTCGCGTCCGCGAGTCCTTTCGCGTGCTTGATGGTGGACCATTTGCTGTGTCCTGACATGCTATGCTCCTAAAAATAAATTCAACCTATGGTCGCTCATAATACCACAAAAGAAATAGTCGGGTCAAGACCGA
>JAFLSP010000054.1 GCA_022510885.1 Treponema sp.
GGGATTGCCGTCTGGCAGCCAATTGACAATGCGGCGAATCCTGCCGCAAGCATCGTCGCAAGCGCAATGCCGCGACCCGTCCGTTTTGTAGGTTTCATGCTGAAATACCTCCAGGTTGTTGTTTTGTAAAAATAGACCGATTAAATCTATTTTTACCAGTTATTGAGCATTTTATCGCATTAAAAAGTCGTTGTAAATACCTATTCGGTTGAATATTCTGTGACTAAGGAAAGAATTATTCCTATTAGTGTTGAATATGACGAACATCAGAAATGTTTTATCCTACAATATGAAGTCCCGCCGTAAGGCTCTGGGGCTTTCGCAGATTGACCTTGCCGAAAAGACGGGTAGCGCGGCAAACTATATCTCAAAAATTGAGGCTGAGCGGCAGTTTCCCTCCGTAGAGATGATAGAGAAACTCGCGGACGCGCTTCAGATGGACACGGTGGATTTGTTCTCACTTGCCGACCGGCAGAAGTCGCGCATCATGCTCGAAAAGGCGGCGCTTATGGAGCGTATTTCAGATGAAATTGACTTATTCATAGAAAAGGTTGATTTGACGAAGCCGTACTGACACAACCTCCATGTTCTGTTGTGGCGAAGTTTCTCTAGGAAACCGTTCGTGTGTACCGTAGGACATCGCACGCCCCGTCTAAGTACAGCATGGTCGGAAGCGAGCCGCGCTGTTGTCGTAGGCAAAGTTACGCCCCGCTTCCCCATTCCTGCGCGGCGTGGTATACTGTTTGCGTTATGCGCATGGACTGGAATGAGGTATCATTTGCCGGGTTGCCCGCGTTCGCGGGGGGCGTTGCCTGATGCGGCGCGTTCCCTTGCGGCGGCGGCCGCTTTTTTCGGCGGAGGCGATTCCGGCGGACAGCCGTGAGATTCTCGAACATTTTGACCGCGTGGCGGGCGACGTGCTGCATTTGAGCGGCAAGCATCGTGTGCAGTTGGGCGGGGCGATACAGCGGCTCTCGCACGAGCTGACCGACCGCCGTGCGGCGCGGCGGCTTGGCTACATGAACGACAGCGGCACGGTCGGCGCGTACATCAGCTATTTCATGTGGTGGAATTTGGTGCGGCTCACGCGGCTGCTCGCGCCCCTGCCGAAAAGCGCGTTCCCCCTTGCGGACGGCGACGTGCTGCTCGACGTGGGAAGCGGGCCGCTCACCGTGCCGATTGCCCTGTGGCTTGCCCGTCCCGAACTGCGCGCGAAGAAACTGACGGTCTACTGCATGGACTTGTCGCAGACCGCGCTCGCAAGCGGCGAGGAACTGTACCTGTCGGTCGCGGCAAAGACGATGGGGGCGGGCGAGTCGCCCTGGAACATCGTGCGCGTGCGCGGTGAACTGGGGACGCATATCAAGGAGAAGGCCGCGCTCGTCACCTGCGCGAACGTCTGCAACGAGCTGCTGCAAACAAGCACGATGCCCCCCGACTTCCTGGCGAAAAAATACAGCGGCGAGCTGCTTTCCTATATCGATGCCGGACGGAATGACGCGGGAATCCTGCTCGTTGAGCCGGGCGACCCGTTTTCGGCGCGATTCGTCGCGCTCATGCGGGAGGCGTTGCTGCGCCGTTCCTTCGTGCCGATTGCCCCCTGTCCCCACGCGGCGGCTTGCCCGATGACCGGCAACGCGAAGAAGGGCGGCAAGTGGTGCAATTTTGCGTTTGCGGCGGACGACGCGCCGGCTGCCCTGCAACGGCTTTCCGCAAAGGCGGGCTTGCCCAAAGAGCGCGCCGTGCTCAGTTTTGTGTTTGCAAAAAAAGGTGAGGGAGAGAACGCGGTGGACGGGGCGCGGCCGAAAAAGCGCATCGCCCTGCGCGTCACGTCGGACTTTATCCGTCTGCCGGAGTTGCGCAAAAGCGGCTACTATGCGTGCAGCGAGCTTGGCCTTGTGCTTGCCGTGGACAAAACGCAGGTGCGTCCGCGCAACGGCGAGCTGCTTTCGCTTGCGTATCCGGCGGACACGGGTCTGCGCGACAAAAAATCGGGCGCGGTGATGATAGAAATCTAGCGGGCGCGTCACGCCGTCCGCGGTTACGGGAGAATCGGGCAGATGAAGCAGATGAAATCGATGAAACAGAGCAGCATAAAAGCCGTTGCGGTTGTGGGCGGACTGCTCGTCGCCGTCATCTTTGTGGGCGGCACGTTCTGGTCGGGGCGGCGCGCGAGCGAGGACACGGAGAAAGCCGTGCGCGGCGTGAGCCGCCTGTACATGAACGAGCTGACGAGCCGTTACGAGCAGATGGTCGCCGGTATGCTTTCGGCGTATGTGGACAACGTGAGTATCGCGCTCAGCCTGATGAAGAAGAGCGACCTTGCGAACGCGGCGAACTTGCAGGCGTATCAGGCGGAAATAAAGCAGCTGTACGGGCTGGAGAAATTTGCCTTTGTGGACACGAACGGGATTATCTACACGCAGCACGGTACGCGCACCGACATCGCCCGCTATCATTTTGACTACAGCGCGCTGTCCGAGCCGGAGATTTCGGTCAAGGGGCGGAGCGGCGAGAGCAAGAAGGTCATCGTCGCCGCGCCCGTGGACCGCCTGCCATTCATGGGGCAGACGCTCGTGGCATGCTTTATGGAAATCGACTTGGACAAGATGCTTGCGGACCTTTCCCTGCACTTCGTGAACGTGGGCGTTACGTTCTGCACGATATACACCAAGGACGGCGACTCGCTTTCCAGCACGGTCTTGGACGGACTGGCGGGCGAGGAGAACCTGCTGCGCGCGCTGGAGGACGCGCAGTTTGAGAAAGGCTATTCGGTGGAGAAAATGCGCCGCGACTTCAGCGAGGGCAAGGAAGGCATCGCGTCGTTCACCTACAACGGCATCCGCGAGACGATGTACTACAAGCCCGTGCGCAATGCCGACTGGGTGATTTCCTATCTTATTCGCGAGAGCGTCATCTCCGACCGCATCGGCTCCATCTCCAGCGGCATCATCACGCGCAGCCACTGTTTTTCCGTGCTCGCCACGCTCATGGTTGTCATGCTGTTCATGGGGATTTTCCTGCAAGTGCGCAAGAACGCGCGGCTCGTGCTGGAAAAGGAGGTCGCCGACGCGGAGAACCGCGTCACGCAGGAGGAGCTGAAAAAGCAACTTGTCTTGCAGCAGGAAATTTCGCGGCAGGAGCGCAAGCACAATGACCTGGACAACATGATTACCGCGCTCGCGTCGGACTACCGCAGCGTCTACTACGTCAACCTTGACACGGACGACGGCATCTGCTACCGCACGGACGGCTCCATCGAGATTCCGGCGCAGGAGGGCGACCACTTTCCGTTCCGGCAGACCTTCATCGACTACGCGGACGCTTTTGTGGCGGACGCGCACCGCGAGAAATTCCTGTCCTTCATCAACCCGGAGGACATCCGCGCGGCCTTGCAGCGCGAGCCGATTGTCTCAATCCGCTATCTGGCGAAGCACGGCGGCAAGGAGACCTACGAGATGCTGCGCATGGCGAGCGTGCGCAAGGAGGGCGAGCGCACGGACGACCGGGTGTCGCTCATCGGCGTGGGCTTTGCCAACATTGACGAGGAGATGCGCGAGTCGCTTGCCATGAACCAGGCCCTGTCCGACGCGCTCAAGATGGCGGAGGAGGCGAGCAAGGCGAAGACGGCGTTCCTCAGCAGCATGAGCCACGAAATCCGCACGCCCATGAACGCGATTATCGGCCTGGATGCCATCGCGCTCAAGAACGAGAACCTTCTGCCGGAGACGCGCGGCTGCCTGGAGAAAATCGGCATGAGCGCGAAGCACTTGCTCGCCCTGATTAACGACATCCTTGACATGAGCCGCATTGAGAGCGGGCGCATGGTGCTCAAGAGCGAGGAATTCTCGTTCCGCACCTTCCTTGACCAAATCAACACGATTGTGGACGGTCAGTGCCGGGACAAGAACCTGCGCTACGAATGCACGATGCTCACGCCGACCGACGAGCATTATATCGGCGACGACATGAAGCTCAAGCAGGTGCTCATCAACATTCTGGGCAATGCGGTCAAGTTTACGCCTTCGCCGGGAACGGTCTCGCTTGCGGTGGAGTGCGTGGCGCAGTTTGAGAACCAGACGACGCTGCGTTTCGTCATTTCCGACACGGGAATCGGCATGGACAAGGAGTACCTCCCCAAGCTGTTTGACGCATTCACGCAGGAGAACGCCACGGCGACCAACGAGTACGGCGGGTCGGGGCTGGGCATGGCGATTACGAAGAACATCGTGGAGCTGATGAACGGCAACATCGCGGTGGAGAGCGAGAAGGGCAAAGGCTCGACCTTCACCGTGACGGTGACGCTGCTCAACTCAAAGCGCAAGGCGGATGCCGTGCCCTTTGCCGTCAACGCGAGCGAGCTGAAGGTGCTCGTGATTGACGACGACGCGGTTGCCTGCACGCACGCGCGCATCGTGCTTGAGGAAATCGGCATTGCGGCGGACACGTGCATGAGCGGCGAGGAAGCGCTCAAACTGATTCAGACCCAGGTCGCGCGCCACGCTCCCTACAACCTGATTCTGGTGGACTGGCAGATGCCCGGGCAGGACGGCGTGGAAGTGACGCGCCGCATCCGCGAGCTGATTGGGCACGAGACGGCGGTCATCATCCTGACCGCGTACAACTGGGCGACGATTGAGGGCGAGGCGATGTCGGCCGGCGTGGACAGCTTCATGAGCAAGCCGCTGTTCGCCTCCAGCGTGATGAGCGAATTCACTGCCGCCTTGCAGAAAAAGCACCTCGCTGCCGCCGCGGAAACGCCCAAGGCAGACCTGCACGGTCGGCGCATCCTGCTTGCCGAGGACATGCAGATTAACATGGAGATTATGAAAGAGCTGCTGAACATGGAGGGCATGGAGGTGGAGCACGCCGAGAACGGGCAGATTGCCGTGGATATGTTCCGGGCGAGCGAGGCGGGGCATTTTGACGCGGTGCTGATGGACGTGCGGATGCCCGTGATGGACGGCCTTGAGGCGACCGCCGCAATCCGCGCGCTTGACCACCCGGACGCGAAGGACATCCCGATTATCGCGATGACGGCGAACGCCTTTGACGAGGACGTGCAGCGTTCCTTGCAGGCGGGCATGACGGCGCACCTGACCAAGCCCGTTGAGCCGGAGAAACTGTACGATTCGCTTGCGGAACTGATTGGCGCGCGCATGGCGCGCTGACGCTACTTGTACAGGCTTTTTATCTCTTTTGCGTACAAATCGTTGATGCGGTAGCGCATGATTTCCTGCTTTGCGGAAAGCTCCACGCCCACCTCGAAGGGCTTTTCCAGCAGCGCGACCCGGCTGATGCGCTCGTACATCTTGAAGCCGTTTTTCGCGTTCACGCGCATACCGATTTCGTTCTCAATCAGGTGGTGGATTTCCGGCGTCTTGAGCAGGTCGGCGTAGGACTTGTAGGCAAGGGCGCTTTCCTTGGCGAATGCTTCCACCTCGTCCTTTTCGGGGACGATGAGCGCGGCAAGATAGCGCTGGTCCTGCCCCACGACGACCGCCGCCTGCACGAAGCGCGATTCCTGAATCTTCATTTCAATCGGAAGCGGCTCGACGTTCTCGCCGCCGAGCTGCACAATCGTGTCCTTTGCCCGCCCGCGCAGGACGATTTCGTTGTGGCGGGTCAGCATGGCGATGTCGCCCGTGCTGAACCATTCGTCGTCGTTTATCGCCTTTTTGGTCAGGTCGGGGCGTTTGTAGTAGCCTTTCATCACCGTGCCGCCCTTGATTTCGAGCACGCCTTTTTTGCCGCGCCCGAGGTCCTTGCCGGTCTCAAAATCGACCACGCGGGCGGAAATGCCGCGTATGGGCGAACCGACGTTGCCGAACACGGGATTTTTAATCGGCCGCACGGAGATAATCGGGGCGGTTTCGGTCAGCCCGTAGCCTTCCACCAGCTTCACGCCGATTGCCCAGAAGAAAGCGTCCACCGCGCGGGGAAGCGCGCCGCCGCCTGCCACGCCCGCGCGGAATCCCGTGCCGAGCATCGCCCGTATTTTGCGGAAGACCAGCACGTTGCCCAGCAGCCTGAGCGGATACAGCGCGAGCCAGGGGATGACGAAGGCGGGCCATTGCAGCCAGCGTTTGTCGATGCCGAAGCGCGAGGTCTTGTCGAACAGCACGCGGTCGATTTTGGCGTGAATCAGCGCGACGCGCACGAAAAAGCGGAACAGCAGGTAGACGATGCCGCCGGTCTTGCGCATGTTCCGGTAGATGCCGTCGTACACCGCCTCAAACACGCGCGGCACGGCGGGAAGCACCTGCGGGTTCAGTGCCTTGAGGTCGGCGAGCAGCACCGCGCCCACCGGCTTTGAGTAGCAGATGGTCGCCGCCTGGCTCAGCACCACGTACTCCACGGCGCGTTGGAAGGCATGCCACACGGGCAGCACCATCAGCCCGCGGTCGCCGGGGTAGAGGAAGATGCGCTCGTCCACCTCGTCCAGCTGCGTGATGAAGTTGCCGTTGCTCAGCATCACGCCCTTGGGCTGCCCGGTCGTGCCGGACGTGAAGATAATCGTCACGAGGTCGTCCCAGCCGCCCTTGTCAATCTCCTCGTTCACCGCGTCGGGCTTCTGCGCGTTGAATTCCCTGCCCGCGGCGATGATGTCGGCGAAGGTGCGCAGCGTGATGCCCGCGTCCCGGGCGGCAGTGCGCGCGCCGTCCGACGGCTCGTCAAAGCTGATGAGCGTGCTGATAAGCGGAAGCTGCGCGCGCAGGGCGAGGATTTTCTGAATCTGCGTGGTGTTCTCGGCAATGACCGTGCGGCATTCGGCAAAGGAGAGGATGTAGGCAAGGTCGGCGGGAGTCGCGTCGCAGCCGCGCGGGATGTCTATCGCGCCGATTGCCATGATGCCCATGTCGGCGTGCTCCCATTCCCAGCGGTTGTCGCTTATCAGCCCGATGTGGTCGCCGCGCTGTACGCCGAGGGCAAGCAGCCCGCCCGCAAAATCGACGGCACTGGCGTAGGCGTCGCGGTAGGAGATGGGCGTGAACGCGCCGTCCTGCTTGTACAGCTGGAACGCGATGTCGGGGTAGTCCTGTGCTTGTTTCCTAAAGATTTTTACCAGCGTCTTTTCCATGCAAACGTCATCCGTCGTGAAATAGTGTTCAAATTATATACCCGATTGCCGCAAAAATCTAGGAAAAAGTGCAGGCTTGCGCTATACTGGGCGCATGAAACGGCTGGTTTTTGCCTTCGCGCTGTTTTTTGCGCTGCTGCCGCTCTTTGCCCGCGAGCGGATTTTCCTCTGGGAGGACGTGCCGGGCATGGAAGTGAACGTGCGCGACACCGTGCTCTATCCGTCGGTGGTGCGGCGCGATGACGGCAGGAAGACGGCGGCGGTCATCATCTGCCCCGGCGGAAGCTATCATCATTTGGGTATGCCGCATGAGGGCTTCGCCTCGCAGGAATGGTTCACGTCCGTGGGCATCAGCGCCTTTGTCCTGCGCTACCGCGTGGCGTACAACGCGCATCATCACCCCGAAATGCTGGAGGACATTCAGATGGCGATTGCCTACGTGCGCGCTCATGCGGACGAGTGGAACATCGACAAGGAGCGCGTCGGTGCGATTGGCTACAGCGCGGGCGGGCATCTGGTGACGATGGCGGCCGCGTTCGGCACGGAAAGCGAGCTTGCCAAACTGGGCGTGATGACGGAAGAGCGCGTGCGCCCGGATTTCGTCATGCCGATTTATCCCGTGGTCTCCATGCAGGACGACATCGCGCACCGCCGCTCGCGCAAAAGCCTGCTGAACCGCGACCAGTCGCCGCAGCGCAAGGACCGCTACAGCATGGAGCTGAACGTTCCCGCCGATATGCCGCCCGTGTTCCTGCTTGCCTGCCGCGACGACCCCGTGGTGCTGTTCGAGAACGCCGTCCGGCTTGATGCCGCGCTTTCTGCGCAGGGCGTTCCGCACCGCTTCGTCGCGTATGAGTCGGGCGGACACGGCTTCGGCATGAAGCAGAATTCGGCAATCATGCAGGCGGAACACTGGAACGACGCGGTTCTGCTCCCGTGGCTGCGGGAAATCGGCGCGTTTGATTGACGCTGACAGAAATGTCATCTATAATATGATAGACAAAAGGCTGCTAAGCCGAGGAGATTGCAATGGCTGTGATAAAACCGATGGTTCGTTCGAATATTTGTATCAACGCGCACCCGATTGGCTGCGCGAAAGACACCGCGCGTCAGATTGACTACGTTCTCGCGCAGAAACGGAAGCGCGGCACGAAGAGCCTGAAAGAAGGCGGCAAAGGCCCGCAGACGGTGCTGGTGCTCGGCTGTTCCACGGGCTACGGGCTTGCGAGCCGCATTGCCGCCGCGTTCGCCTACGGCGCGGACACCATCGGCGTTTCCTTCGAGAAAGAGGCGACGGAAACGAAAGGCGGCACTCCCGGCTGGTACAACAACATGCAGTTCGACACGTCGGCAAAGGATGCGGGACTGCGCACGGCCACCTTCAACGCGGACGCATTCAGCGACGAATGCCGCAAGACCGTCATCGATGAGGTCAAGGCCTGGGGGCGGAAATTCGACCTGATTGTCTATTCGCTTGCCTCCCCCGTGCGCACCGACCCCGACACGAAAATCCTGTACAAGTCGGTGCTCAAGCCGATTGGCGCGCCCTATGCCGGTCCCTCGCTCGACATGATGACCGGCGCGATGTCGCAGCTTGAGGCTCCGCCCGCCACCGAAGAGGAAATCGCGAACACCGTCAAGGTCATGGGCGGCGAGGACTGGGAACGCTGGATTCGTCAGCTCGGCGAGGCGGACGTGCTTGCGGACGGCTGCCGCACGGTCGCCTATTCGTACATCGGCCCCGCGCAGACCCACGCGATTTACCGCGACGGCACGATTGGCGCGGCGAAGAAGGATTTGGAGGCGCGCGCAAAGACGATAGACGCGCAGCTGAAAAAAATCGGCGGGGCGGCCTTCGTGAGCGTGAACAAAGGGCTGGTCACGCGCTCGTCGGCGGTCATTCCGATTGTCGTGCTGTACCTGAGCTGCCTGTTCAAGGTGCAGAAGGCGCAGGGCAAGCACGAAGGCTGCATCGAGCAGATGGAGCGCCTGTTTGCCGAGCGTTTGTACACGGGCGCGGACAACGCGCCGGGCACGGTGCCGGTTGACGCGGAGGGCAGAATCCGCATTGACGACTGGGAGCTGGAGCCTGCGACGCAGGCGGAAATCGCCGAGAAGATGGCGCAGGTTACGGAAGCGAACGTCGCGGAAATCGCCGACCTTGCGGGCATCCGCCGCGACTTCCTGAACATCAACGGCTTTGACGTTCCTGGCGTGGACTACGAAAAGGACGTCGCCCGCATGGACGTTATCGCATAAGTATGCAACGGCAAGAGGCGCAGACAGCCAGGTCAATTTTTGTTCCCATTGTGGCGTTCATCATCACCGCCGTTGTCGTCGTGTTCGTCATCAACCGGATGCAAGTGGACGCGGTGGAAGCAAGCAAGAACCATGCGCGCAATTTGGTGCGCTCGGTCAGTTACAACTTGCAGATTTCGCTCAACGAATACTTTAATATCACGCAGTTTTTGCGTGGGTACATCGTGCGGCATGACGGACAGGTGCAGGATTTTCAGAACATCGCCGAATCGCTGTCTTTGAACTCGTCCAGCATCGACAGCATTCAGCTCGCGCCCGACGGCATCATCTCCTATTCGCACCCGATGTACCGCGAGTTTGAGAAAGTCAATCTGTTTATCGACTCGGTTCACCGCGATGATGCGAAATATTCGCGCCTTACCAAGCTGACCACCATCACCGGGCCGTTTACCCTGCGCCGGGGCGACCGCGGGCTTTCCATTCACACGCCGATTTACCTTGACGATGCGAACGGCACGGAGCGGTTCTGGGGCTTTGCCGTCATCACGCTGCGTATGGCGGAAATCTTCCGCGAGGCGCACGTGTCCGAATTGCGCGACGAGAACTACGACTATCAGATAAAGGCAATCAACGCGCATTTGGGCAAGCTGGAGACCGTCGATTGCACCACCTATGACGTGCTGACCGATGCCGTCACCCACGACTTCGCCATCCACAATACGATGTGGACGTTCCACGTCAAGCCGCAGGACGGGTGGATAAACACGGACTCGCTCGTCCTTGAGATTCTGATAGGCATCCTCTTTGCGATTATCGTGCCGTTCAGCGTGAATTCACTGTGGAATCTCATCAGGCGTGAGTCCGCGTTCAAGCGGCTGACCTACGTTGACACGCTGACGGGGCTGTACAACAGCCGCAAATTCTACGAAGTCCTCCAAGAACTGCACGACAAGAAGCGTTCGGCGGGCATTCTCTACGTTGACCTCAACAAGTTCAAGCCCGTGAACGACACCTACGGACACAAGACCGGCGACGAACTGCTGTCAATCGTGGCGAAAAAACTGAAGAACGTGGTGCGCAGCGGCGACGAGGTGTTCCGCATCGGGGGCGACGAGTTTACGATTGTCGTCTCCAACGAAATCAGCGAGGACGCGCTTTCCGGTCTGACGCATCGCATCAAGGAGTCGGTCGCCCGCGCGACGACAATCGGGAACGCAAAGGTGGAAGTGAGCGCCAGTATCGGCTACGCCCGCTACCCGCATGACGGAACCGAATTTGCCAACATCATTCAGATTGCGGAAGAGATGATGTACGCCGATAAAAAGATGATGGGCGAAGAACGGTAGAGCAACGACGTGCTTGCAATCTGCATTGTGCTTTTGGTGATGAAATGGCGCGCGCGGCGGGATAAAAAATCAGCGGTAGAAGG
>JAFLSP010000055.1 GCA_022510885.1 Treponema sp.
AAGTTTTTGATTGCATCGCCAACCAAGGTTCGTCCAGTTGCGCATGTAATCAATCGGAAGCCCTACTCAGAGGCTATGGCGATTCTTGCTAATATGCCGCAAAAAGGCGCAAAACTCATTGCTGGTACGTTGAAATCGGCTGCGTCGAATGCGTTATATGCTAACAAGGATTTGGACGAAGATATGTTGTACGTCAAGGAAATCCGCATTGACGAAGGGCCGAGGCTTAAACGGGTGTGGTTTCGTGCGCGTGGACGTGCCGATCGGCTTTTGAAGCGTATGTGCCATATTACGGTTATTGTTGACGAGCAGGCAGGGGAATAAAATGGGTCAGAAAGTAAATCCTATTGGTTTGCGTCTTGGCGTGAACAAGACGTGGCAGTCTCGCTGGTATGCAGATCCTCGGGAATATGCAGACCTTGTTTTGGAGGATATTACTATCCGTAATATGGTGCGGACTTTGCCTGAATGTCAGAATGCTGATATTGCGGAAATTGAGATTGTCCGACATCCGCAGCGTGTGACCATTGTGATTCACACTGCCCGCCCGGGGGTCATTATTGGCGTGAAAGGTGCGAATATTGAGAAAATTAGCGCGGATATCCAGTCAAAGTTGACTAAAAAGGTGCAGATTAAGATTAAAGAAATCAAGCGTGCAGATATAAATGCTTCGCTGATTGCACAGAACGTTGGTCGTCAGCTTTCAGGACGTGGGTCTTTCCGTAAGGCTCTGAAGCAGGCTTCTGCGAACGCCATGAAAGGCGGTGCCCAGGGTATTAAGATTCGTCTTGCTGGTCGTCTTGGCGGTGCGGACATGAGCCGTAACGAAGAGTTGAAATTGGGACGTGTTCCTCTTCATACGCTTCGTGCGGACATTGATTATGGAACTTTTGAAGCTCATACGACATACGGAAAAATCGGTATTAAAGTTTGGGTCTACAATGGTATGAACTATGGTCGTGAGCAGAATGAGGATGCTGGTCAGTTAGTGCGCAAGCCACGACGAGAGCGCGAGACTTCTGGCGAAAACAGGTCAGCGGAGAGGAAATCCGCTGAAAAGGCGAAACGTCCGACTCGTGCTGCTTCAAAGGAGTAACGTAAATGCTTAGTCCTAAAAGAGTTATTCACCGTAAGGTGCAGCGTGGGAGAATTAAAGGTAACGCGACGCGTGATAATCACATCGATTTTGGTGATATTGCTTTGGTAGCATTAGAGCCAGTGTGGTTGAGCGCAAAGCAGATTGAGGCGGCTCGTGTTGCGATTAACCGTCGGATTGATCGAAAAGGTCATGTGTGGACGCGGGTCTTTCCGGACAAGCCGATTTCAAAGAAACCTGCTGAAACGCGTATGGGTAAGGGTAAAGGCTCGCCGGAATTTTGGGCTGCCGTTATTAAGCCAGGTATGATTTTGTTTGAGGTTGGTGAGGTGGACATCAAGGCTGCTGAGGCTGCGCTGACGCTTGCCGCGAGCAAGTTACCGATTAAGACAAAAATAGCCTTTAAGCCGACGCAAGACTAAGGAGTGAAGAGATGGCTTCAAAAAAGAAAGATGTAAAGGAACTGTCTTATAGCGAATTGGTCGCGCAGGAAAAGGAACTTAAACAGAAATATATGGATTTCCGTTTTCAGAAAGTAAACGGTCATGTAGATAACCCGTTGCAGGAACGCACAATTCGTCGTGAAATCGCGAGGGTTAAGACATTTATCCGCCAGAAAGAGTTGGCTGGACAGAGTAAGTAGGAGCTGAAACGTGGCAGAACAGACTGTTCAGAAAAGTGCGAAACGTTCTTTGGTTGGTTTGGTGACAAGCGATAAAATGGATAAGACTATCGTTGTCTCTATCAATACTAAAAGGATGGACACGCTTTACAAGAAGTATGTTACACGTACCAAAAAATGTAAGGCTCATGATGAAAAAAATGAGGCTCACATCGGTGATACGGTGCGTATCGTGGAATGTCGCCCGCTGAGTAAAGATAAATGCTGGCGTCTTGCAGAAATTATTGAGCGTGCAAAATAGCGCGGAGGATTTGACGAATGCTTCAGATGCAATCAAAATTGACCGTTGCCGATAACTCTGGTGCAAAACTCGTTCAATGTATCAAAGTGCTTGGTGGGTCGCGCCGTCGTTATGCAGGCATCGGCGATATTATTGTGGTGGCTGTCAAAGAAGCGATTCCGACATCTACCATTAAAGAAGGTTCGGTGCAAAAAGCGGTGGTCGTTCGAGTTGCTAAGGAATACCGTCGCCCCGATGGCACGTATATCCGCTTTGACGATAATGCGTGTGTTATCGTTGACGGTGATAAGAATCCGAAAGGTAAGCGTATTTTTGGTCCTGTTGCTCGCGAATTACGTGATATGGACTTTATGAAAATCGTGTCACTTGCGCCGGAAGTGTTGTAAGGAGTATTGCATGAACACGAGGAAGAAATTTAAAATCCATCGGGACGATACGGTTCAGGTGATTGCGGGCAAGGACAAAGGTAAGCGCGGGCAGATTGTCCGTGTCATCACCAAGAAGGACGCGGTTATCGTATCGGGAATTAACATTGTCAAAAAGGCAATGAAGAAGCGCAGTCAGCAGGATCAGGGCGGTATCGTCGAGATTGAGGCTCCGCTGCATATTTCTAATGTCGCGCTCGTATGCAAGAAATGCGGTCCGACTAGAATTGGTTACAAAATCGACGGCGACAAGAAGACTCGCGTCTGCCGTAAGTGTGGAGAAGCACTGTAATGGACAAGTACGTACCTCGGCTTAAGAAAGTCTACAAGGACGAAATCGCGCCCGCTCTGTTCAAGGAGTTGGGTTACACGACGCCGATGCAGATTCCCGCAATCAAGAAGGTTGTGGTCAGCATGGGCGTTGGCGAAGCACTCACCAACAAGAAACTCCTTGATGCCGCAGTTACTGACCTGACGCAGATTACCGGTCAGAAGGCTGTGAAAACAAGGGCGAGAAAAAGCATCGCAAATTTCAAGTTGCGCGAGGGCAATGAAGTTGGCGCAATGGTTACGTTGCGCGGTGCAATCATGTATGAATTCTTGGATCGGCTCATCAACGTGGCGTTGCCGCGCGTCAAGGATTTCCGCGGAATCAAGGCGACGGGCTTTGACGGGCACGGGAATTTTTCACTTGGCATTACGGAGCAGATTATCTTCCCGGAAATCGACTTTGACAAAATCGTGAAGATTGCGGGTATGAATATCTCAATTGTGACGAGTGCGCGCACGGACAACGAGGCTCGCGCGCTGCTTACCAAGTTCGGTATGCCGTTCAGAAAGTAGTGAGGAAATCATGGCTAAGAAATCAATGATTATCAAAGCGAAGCGCACCCCGAAATACAGCACTCGTGAATACAATCGCTGTCAGATTTGTGGTCGTCCGCGTGGATATTTGCGCAAGTTTAAGATGTGTCGTGTCTGTTTTCGTAAGTTGGCAAGTGAAGGTCTGTTACCGGGCGTCACGAAATCTAGTTGGTAGTGGAGGAGACTAAGCAATGAGTGTATCAGATCCCGTAGCAGATATGCTGACGAAAATCCGTAACGCCGTTCAGGCTCGCCACGAAAAAGTGGATGTTCCTACTTCAAAGCTCAAGTTGGAAATCGTGAAAATCCTGAAGACGGAAGGATATATCAAGAATTTCAAGAAGGTACAGGAAGACAATAAGTCGAATATCCGCATTTTCTTGAAGTATGACGATGAGAACAGTCCGGTTATCCATGGTGTGGAGAAGATTTCTACCCCTGGTCGCCGTGTCTACTCTGGTTATAAGGATTTGCCCCGTGTGTTCAACGGTTACGGCACATTGATTGTTTCAACTTCTTCTGGTGTGACTACTGGCAAGAAGGCGAGCGAGAAGATGGTCGGTGGCGAATTGGTTTGCAAGGTTTGGTAATAGGAGGAACAGATGTCTAAAGTCGGAAAACTTCCTGTTGCCGTGCCGGCAGGGGTTACGGTGACAACGAACGACGGTGTGATTACCGTGAAAGGTCCGAAAGGCGAGTTGAAGCAGTCGTATGGCGACAAAGTGACCATTGAATTTAAGGACGGGCAGATTACCGTTGCCCCGAAAGAGGATTCCAAGGCGGCGAATTCGGCTCACGGCTTGTATCGCGCGCTGATTAATAATATGGTCACGGGCGTGACGAGTGGATTTTCAAAATCGCTGATTATTACAGGCGTTGGCTACCGTGCGGAAGTACAGGGGAAGCAATTGGTGATGAACCTTGGATATTCTTCGGATTTTATCGCGCTCATCCCCGAAGGGCTTACGGTCACTGCCGACGCGCAGGGTAAGGTCACGGTTTCAGGAATCGACAAGCAGCAGGTTGGTGAGTTCAGTGCGCAGATTCGCAAGTTGCGCGCTCCCGAGCCATATAAAGGCAAGGGTATCCGCTATGAGACTGAGGTCATTAGGCGCAAAGTTGGTAAGACTGGCGTTAAATAAGGTGGTGTAGCAAGATGTTGAGAAAACTGACTGAAAAAAATAGAAAACGTCTGCATCGTAAGATTCATATCCGCAAGCGAATTCACGGGACGGCGGAGCGTCCGCGCATGACTGTGACGCGCAGCAACTATAATTTGTCTGTGCAGGTTATCAATGACGATGAGGGCAAAACGCTTGCCGCTATTTCTACGTTGGAAAAGGAATTTGCAGCCCTCAAGCCGAACATTGACGGTGCGACAAAACTGGGCGAAGTTTTGGGAAAACGCCTTCAGGACAAAAAGATTACGACGGTGGTCTTTGACCGTAATGGGTATTTGTATCATGGTGTTGTTAAGGCTCTTGCAGACGCAACCCGCAAAGCCGGCATTGTATTCTAGGAGAGGCTATGGAACGCCAGAATAAATTTGATAGGGAAAGAGAACCGAAAGAGTTCATTGAGAAATTGGTCAAACTGAATCGCACTTCCAAGACGGTCAAGGGTGGGCGCAGGATGTCGTTTTCGGCACTGACGGTTGTTGGCGACCAGAAGGGACGCGTCGGATATGGATTTGGTAAGGCAAACGATGTTTCTGAGGCGATTCGGAAGAGCATTGACAAGGCAAAGCATAATTTGGTTATGGTGCCCGTAAAAAATGGCACATTGCCGCACGAGATTATCGGAAAGTTCAAAAGTTCCGAGATTCTGCTCAAGCCAGCGTGTCCTGGTACGGGTATCATTGCGGGCGGTGCGGTTCGTGCAATTATGGATGCAATCGGTGCGACCGATGTTATTTCTAAGTCGCAGGGGTCACGCTCGTCAGTGAACGTGGTGCGTGCGACGTTTGCCGGTCTTGCAGGTCTGATGGACGCAAAGGCTATCGCAACGAACCGTGGCAAATCATTACAGGATATGTGGGGGTAATCGATGGCAACAAAAAAACTTAAGATTACACTCAAAAGAAGCGTAATCGGTCAGAAGCCAGCAAAAAAGGCAACTGTCCGCAGTCTTGGTCTGAAAAAGATTAACTCATCAGTGGTGCAGGAAGATAATCCGTCTGTTCGTGGTATGGTTGCTTCAGTTCTGCATTTGGTGGAAGTTGAGGAGACAAACTAATGGCAGATTTTATATTGAGTGCGCCGAAAGGTGCCAATAAGAAAAAACGCATTGTCGGTCGTGGTTCTTCATCTGGTCGTGGTACGACGGCAGGGAAAGGCAACAAAGGTCAGCAGTCTCGTTCTGGCGGAAAGACATACGTCGGTTTTGAGGGCGGGCAGATGCCGTTGTACCGCCGCATCGCGCAGCGCGGTTTCTCGAACTATCCTTTTAAAAAGGAATATGTCATTGTGAACGTCAAGTTGCTGGAGGAGAAATTCAATGACGGTGACACGGTGAACAAGGAGTCGCTGATTGCGAGAGGACTGCTTGATTCTGCCGACAAGTTGGTGAAAATTCTTGCCGACGGCGACGTAAAAAAGAAGTTGACGATTGATGTGGATAAGGTTTCTGTAACGGCGAAGGAAAAAATCGAGAAAGCGGGTGGCTCGGTAAAGATTGCTACTGCTGCGGCGAGTACGGAATCGAAAAAGTCAGCAAAGAAATCGGCAAAAAAAGAAGAGCAGTAAGCGGCGGGAAAGCATATGGCAAACAATGCAATCGTAAATATGTTCAGAATAAAAGAACTGCGCGACCGCATTTTCTTTACTTTTGTAATCTTGGCCGTTTTTCGCTTGGGTTGTGTGCTGACGATTCCCGGCATTGACGCGAGCGCGCTCATTACTTATTTTAATGACCTTGCGTCAAGAAACAGAAATGCGTTTGCCAGTTATATGGACTTTTTTGCCGGTGGTGCATTCTCTAATTTTTCTGTGTTCATGTTGGGCGTCATGCCGTACATCTCGACGCAGATTATTTTGCAGCTTGCGTTGATTATCTTCCCGTCGCTTAAACGAATGGCGCAGGAGGACGGTGGTCAGCGCAGGGTCGCCGCTTGGACAAGGGTTGGAACGGTGTTCGTCTGTCTTATCCAGTCTTTGGCGGTGACGGTGTATGCAAATAACATTCCCGGTGCGGTCATTTTGGAAAGTCCGATTGCATTCAGGTTGCTTGCGATGCTTACGGTGACGACGGGTGCAATGATTACGGTGTGGTTGGGCGACCAGATTACTGCCCGTGGCATCGGAAATGGAATTTCTATTTTGATTTTTGCGGGCATTGTGGCGCGCTTGCCGCACGCTGTCGTTGAGCTTGTCGGGAAAGTGAAGAACCCGAACGATAACGACATCAACCCGGTGTTCCTCATTGTCGCGTTACTGATGTTCATCGCTGTCATTGCGTTGGTCGTATATGAGCAGCAGGGCGAGCGCAAGATTCCTGTTCACTATGCAAAACGTGTCGTCGGACGTAAGATGTACGGTGGGCAGAATACGTACATTCCGTTCAAAATCAATCCGTCGGGAGTCATACCGGTTATTTTTGCTTCTTCGTTTCTGACGTTCCCGCTTCAGATTGTTTCTAGTTTTGGTGCTAGCCAGAATTCCGCACGTTGGATTGCTCGTCTTTCTGCAATCTTGACGCCGACGGGGTTGTGGTACAATGTTTTGTTGGTGCTTCTGATTATTTTCTTTGCATACTTCTACACACAGGTAACACTGAACCCCACGGAAATCGCGAAGAATATACGGGAGAATGGCGGGTCTATTCCGGGTATCCGCACTGACAAGACAGAAGAATATATGCAGAAGGTGTTGAACCGTCTCGTATTGCCTGGGTCGTTGTATCTCGCTGCGATTGCAGTGTTGCCGACAATTATTCAGAATCTCTTCGGGTTTCCGCAGTCAATTGCTATGTTGATGGGCGGTACATCTCTATTGATTTTGGTGGGTGTTGACTTGGATACGATGAGTCAGATTGAGGCTCAGCTTAAGATGCATCATTCGGAAGGGCTTGTTAAGCGGGGCAAACTGCGTTCTCGTAATCTGTAGGGTATTGGCGAGTTTCTCGGAGTTGAAATTCACGTGAATTTTACAGAAAAGTAGTGCGCAGTGGTAGCATAAGTTTTGTGATTTGTGCTATATTTACAAAACACGTCGAGTTATGAGTTCATCGTGAGCTGTTATAATTCGATGATGGTACTTTCCCAAGGGGGATTTTATGAAAGTGAGAACCAGCGTAAAGCCCATTTGTGATAAGTGTAAGGTCATTAAGCGCAATGGTATTATTCGTATTATTTGCATTAATCCGAAGCATAAGCAGAAACAGGGTTGAGGAGTAACAGATGGCTCGAATTGCGGGAGTTGACCTCCCTAACAAGCATGTTGTGGTAGCTTTGACCTACATCTACGGGATTGGTCGTTCGGCGGCAAAGGCAATTTGCGAAAAGACTGGAATAAATCCACAGAAAATGATGAACGACCTAGATGCGGACGAGCAGGCAAAGTTGCGCGCGTTGATTGACGCTGAGTACAAGGTCGAGGGTCGTCTCCGCTCGGAAATTGGTCTGAACATCAAACGTCTCATGGACATTGGCTGTTATCGTGGTCTTCGTCACCGCAAGGGATTGCCTGTTCGCGGTCAGCGTACTCGTACCAATTCGCGCACGCGCAAAGGCAAGAAGAAGACGGTCGCAAACAAGAAGAAGGCTGTCTGATAGGTGAAGGAGTAACGAATGGCTACCGTAAAAAAACGAAAGGAAAAGAAGAGCGTCTATGAAGGAAACGTGTATATTCAGGCGACGTTCAATAATACTATCGTGACGATTACAGACTTGAAAGGGAATGCGCTTTCCTGGGCTTCTTCGGGCGGGCTTGGCTTCCGCGGCGCAAAAAAGTCCACGCCGTTTGCGGCACAGACTGTCGCGGAATCTGCCGTGCAGAAGGCGGTGGGCTACGGACTGCGAGAGGTGCACGTGTTCGTAAAAGGACCGGGCGTTGGTCGCGAGAATGCCGTCCGTGCGCTCGGCAATTTGGGGCTGAAGGTGAAGTCGATTTCTGACGTTACCCCCATTCCGCATAACGGATGCCGTCCGCGCAAGACGCGCCGTATGTAGGAAGCCGCTTCGAGGACCAATAGCCGGGCGTTCGCCCGACGCTTCGGCTGTTGTAAAACAGGCGGCGTTTGCCGCAGGGCAATCACCAAAAGTGATATATTCCCGATTAGGTAAGGAGTTCAGATGGCTCGTAAAAATCTGCTGAAAGGTTTTAAGAAGCCGAAAGGCATTACATTTGAACATCTAGAAACGAATCCGAATTACGGAAAGTTTACGGCATATCCTTTTGAGACAGGGTTCGGCACGACGATTGGAAATACGTTGCGCCGAGTGCTGTTGTCTTCAATTCAAGGGTATGCGGTCTCTTCGGTTCGGATTACTTCATACGATGCTGACGGCGTTCCGCACGTCATCTCCAGCGAGTTTGAGGCGATACCGAACGTTTCGGAGGACACGCTAGAAATTCTGAACAGTTTGAAACAAATTCGGCTGCGACTGCCTGGTGACACTGAGCAAGACACGATTCTGTATGAATTCACGGGACCAGGCAGCGTAAAGAGTGACGACTTCGCGAAAGAGGGGCAGCTTGAGATTCTGACAAAAGATGTTCCCGTCTTTACGATGATGGACGGCGCTCGCGTGGAATTTGAAATCCAGGTCGATTTCGGGCGCGGCTATGTTCCGGCAGAGGTGAACGAGCATTACATCGAGGTGGTCGGCACGATTCCGATGGATGCGATTTTCTCGCCGGTGCGCAAGGTGAAGTACGCGATTGAGCCGTGCCGTGTCGGTCAGCGCAATGACTACGACAAACTTATTCTTGAGGTTTGGACGGACGGCACCATCAATCCGGAGGACGCGCTCGCGGAGGCTGCGAAGATTGCGAAAGACCATTTCTCAATCTTCGTGAACTTCAACGACAGCGATTTTGGGGTGAGTGACGATGGCGATGAGGGGGACGAGCGCATCCGGCAGATGCTCAATACGCCAGTTGAGGAATTGGAGCTTTCTGTCCGTTCGTCAAATTGCCTGAAAAATGCGAATATTCGCACAATTGGTGAACTGACCAGGAAGACGGAAGATGACATTGCGAAGACCCGCAACTTCGGCAAGAAGAGTCTGACTGAAATCAAGGAGAAGCTCCTTGAGTGGAATTTGACGCTCGGAATGACTGATTACAGTCATCTGAAAAATGCCGTCAATGTAACTAAGCCAAAGCAGAAGGAAGAATCAGATGAATCATAGAAATGGTTTCAATCCGCTTTCCCGGACATCGGCACATCGTCGTGCCATGTCGCGGAACATGGTAACGTCTCTTTTTAGGTTTGAGCGCATTACGACGACTCAGGCAAAGGCGAAGGAAGTGCGCAGGGCAGCTGAAAAGTTGATTACGCGCAGCAAGGTTGATTCAGTGCACAATCGTCGTATTGCGGCAAAGTTCATTCAGGACGAGAAAATCCTGAACAAACTGTTCACTGAGCTTGGGCCGAGGATGAAAGACCGCAACGGCGGCTACACGCGCATCCTGAAAATCGGTTTCCGTCAGGGCGACGCGGCAGACATGGTGATTCTCGAATTGGTGGACTACAAGCTGCCGACGGAAGACGACAAAGAGGCCGCAAAGGCGAAGAAGGACGAGCCGAAAGCGAAAAAGGCCGACGCGAAGGCAAAGCCTGCCGAAAAGAAAGAGGGCGCGGCAAAGAAAGCCCCCGCGAAGGCGGCGAAGCCGAAAGCTGCAAAAAAAGAAGCAAAGGCGGAGGAGTAAGAGATGTCTAAAGGTCATCGCGGAGCTGGTATCCGCTCGGAAGTGCATCACGGTCGCGGCACGTGTCCGCGCTGCGGGAAGGTGAACGTCAAGGTTCTGTACGAAAAGGAAATTGACGGCAAGCAGGCGAAGATTTGCAAGGTCTGCAATGCGACGCTGAAAAATGTCGCGCGGAAGGAAGCACGGGCGGCAAAAGCCGCCGCGCCGGCTGCGGAAGCACCCGCAACAGAAGAAGCACAGGCATAACGGGCTTGCAAGCCGTCCTTCATGGCAAGGACGGCTTTATTTTCGTTCGGGGGCGTTGTCATAGGATGCGGCGCGGCGGTTTCGGGAATCTCGGCCGTCGGCTGGACTCCGCAGCCGCCGCGCGCAAAACATTCGCCTTTTTGCCGGAAATGTGGTATAGTTATGAGGGGACATCCG
>JAFLSP010000056.1 GCA_022510885.1 Treponema sp.
GGAGCGTGTCTATTTCCGAGATTTCAAAGGCAATCTTCTTTCTGAGCGTCTCATCCAATCTGCTTCAGCTCCCCCACGCTTTGCAGCAGCTCGAAGAAACCGCGCTGATAGTCGAAATCGACCAAATCGACTTTCATGCCGAGCGCGTTCTCAAGCCGCAGATGGGTGCGGAAGAACGACGAGGGCGGAAGCCCCCTCACGCCCAGGTCGATGTCGGAGCTTTCGTTCGCCGTGCCGCGCGCCTGCGAGCCGAAAAGGTACACGCTGGTGCAGCCCGCGTCCTTGAGGATATTTGTTGCTGTGCTGAGCGTCGTTGCGGTCATGGTAACAGCATAGCATATATTTGGTTTGGAATGATAGGGGCAACCCGTCTATGGTCATTTCGAGAACCGGCTGGAAACTTCGCCGCGCCGCCCCAAAACATTCTGTTTGTCTTTTCCCCAAAGGCGTGATAAAATGATATAAATCGTACATTTTTATGGAGCGTACTATGAGAAAACTGGTGCTTGTGGTGGCGTGCTGTCTCGCGGTGGCGGCGGTCTGCCTGGTGGTGGCGAGGTTCGCGCGGAACGCGACGGGTGCGTCAGACGAGAAAACGGAGAATACTGCGACGACTTCAGCAACTTCGGCGGGCGCGGCGCGCGGAAAGGCGGATGAGAACGCGGCGATTGCAAAGATTGCGGCGAACGAGAAAGTGGAGCGGGTTTCGACGACTTCGACGATTGCGAATCCCAAGGGGAGAAAGCTGTTCGTGGTGGGCGACTCGACGCTCAGCCCCTTCAACGACCCGTACTACTACCCGCGCAACGGATACGGCATGCGCTTGCAGGACTACCTGAATCCCAAGAAAATCGAGGTCATCAACCTTGCGATGAGCGGCCGCTCGTCAAAGAGCTTCACGACGGAGGTGAACTACAAGACGCTCGTGAACAACATCAAGAAGGGCGACTACCTGATTATCGGCTTTGGCCACAACGACGAGAAGGCGGAGGAGGACCGCTACACGAACCCGAACGGCTCAAAGGAAACGCCCGGCTCCTTCAAGCACAGCCTCTACGAGAACTACGTCAAGCTGGCAAAGGACAAGGGCGCGATTCCGGTCCTGTGCACGCCGATTGTGCGCCGCTCCGAGGGCGGCACCTATGGGGGCGTGACGGTGCATGTCGTTCCCGACCAGGGCAGCTTTGAGGGCGGCGACTATTCCCAGGCAATCCGCGAGCTGGGAGAGGAGACGGGGACGATTGTGGTGGACTTGACCGCAAAGACGAAGGCGCGCTACGAGCGGCTCTCGCCTGCCGAGACGCTCATCTATCACGCCTGGCTCAGCCACAAGGAGAATTCGGTGGACAACACGCACCTGAACATGTTCGGTGCGGCGGTGAACGCCTACGACGTGGTGCAGGACATTGCGGGCAAGGACAAGAACTTCGCCAAATTCCTGCTCAAGGACATCAAGGAGCCGCAGCAGTCCATGCTCACGCCCAATCCCGCCTACATCGTGCCGACCTACGCCGGGTTCACGCCGGCCGACAAGAGCGTGCAGGCCTCGTTCAAGAAGGTTGCGGAGCCGTGGTTCGGGACGGCGTTCGGCGACTGCGGCGGCGCGTCAAAAATCTCGACCTCGCGCTTCAACGGCATCGTGGAGGGCGGCGGCGTGGTGCGCATGAATTCGGGCTTTGATGACGGCAGCGCGGAGTCCGGCAAGATTGCGAACGGCAACGACGGGCTGTGCATGTATTTCCAGCAGATACCGATTGGGCAGGACTTCACGCTTTCGGCAAAGGCGAAGGTCGTGTACATCAAGGAGAACAATCAGGTTTCGTTCGGGCTGATGGTGCGCGACGACATCTACATCGACCTCAACGACAACTCCATCAACTCGTCGTATGTCGCCTGCGCCGCGCTGGGCATCGCAAAGGGCGAGGGGAAGTGGACGAGCAGCTTTGAGCGCAAGGACGGCGAGCTGGTGCAGACGACCACGACGAGCGAGAAGCTCCCGGTTGCGGGCACGGTCGTTGACCTTTCTATCGAGAAGAAGGGGAACGCCTACACGGTCAAGTACGGCAAGAATCCCGCCGTCACCTACGTCGCGGACCTGAACGACATCGACGCGGACTACGTGTACGCCGGCCTGTTCACGTCCCGCTGCGTGACGGTGGAATACAGCGACGTGCGCTTGCAGATGCAGTAAGCGTCAATCATTGAAAAAATCCGCATCATGTGCTATACTGCCCCCATATCACTTTGGGGGCTTTTTTATGAGGATTGTGGTCATCGGTGCTCAGTGGGGCGATGAGGGCAAGGGCAAAATCGTCGATTATCTTGCCGAGGGCGCAAAGTACGTGGTGCGCTATGCAGGCGGGCCGAACGCAGGGCACACGATTGTGGTGGACGGCAAGCAGTTCGTGCTGCATCAGGTGCCGTCCGGCATCCTTCACCCCGACAAGTCCGTGTTTTTGGGCGCGGGCATGGTGATTGACCCCGAGGCTTTGTTCGAGGAGCTGCAAATGCTCAAGGACAACGGCATTGACTGGGAGGGGCGCGTCTTCATCTCCGACCGCGCCCACATCATTCTGCCGCGCTACCGGCAGATGGACAAGGAGCGCGACGCGGCGCGCAAGCGTCCGATTGGCACGACTGGTCGCGGCATCGGCATTGCGTATGCGGAGAAGGCCGAGCGCGACGGGCTGCGTCTTGCCGACCTGGACTGGGCGGCGAAAATGGCGGAATTCGACGGCGAGGACAAGGCGTACCTTGACCGATACAGAGACCGTCTGCTTGCCATGCGCGTTGACCTGACCGCGAAGATGTACGAGTGCAAGGACGACAATATCCTGTTTGAGGGCGCGCAGGGCGCGATGCTGGACATTGACAGCGGCACCTATCCCTATGTGTCTTCCGGCGCGTCCTGCGCGGCGGGCGCGGCGACGGGCTGCGGCATCGGGCCGCACGATTTGGACGTCATCATCGGGCTGTTCAAGGCGTACCAGACGCGCGTCGGCAACGGGCCGATGCCCACCGAATTCAACAGCGAAAGCGAGGGCGAGCTGTGCGAGTACGTGCGCAATTTGGGGCGCGAGTACGGCGCGACGACGGGACGCGCGCGGCGCTGCGGCTATCTGGATTTGGTCGCGCTGCGCTACGCCTGCCGCGTCAACTCGCTTGACAGCCTCGTCCTGACGCACCTGGACATTTACGATACCTTTGACGAAATCGAAGCCTGCGTCGCCTACGACATTGACGGCAAAATCGTGACGGATTTTCCGGCGAGCGTGGAGGCGATGGAAAAGGCGAAGCCCGTGCTGCAAAAATTCGGTGGGTGGAAGACGAGCCTGAAAACGTGCCGCAGTTACGAGACTTTGCCCCGTGCCGCGCGCGACTACGTGGAATTCATCGAGGATTACTGCAAGACGCCGGTGGGCATCATTTCCGTGGGCTACGAGCGCGACGAGACCTTTATCCGCAAGAATCCGTGGGAAAAATAAGATGGCGGCGGCACGTCAGGCAAACAGGCTGCGCACTTTTTCCTTGAACTGCCGCCCGCGGTCAAATTCATTCTGGAACATGCCGAAACTCGTTGCTCCGGGGCTGAACACGACGACCTTTGAGCCGCGCGCGCCTTTGTGCGCCTCGATGTCGGCCTTGAGCCGGGCGAGCATGTCGTCGATGGACTGGTACACGCCGTTGTGGCGGATGCCGCGCGCGGCGAAGTCGGCGAGCATTTTGTCGGTGGCGGTGCCGGCGAGCAGGTAGGTTGCGGACGGCTGTATGGCGAGCGGATTCGCGAGCGTCTGCGCAATGGGGGAAAGGTCGAGGCCTTTGTCCGTGCCGCCGGTCAGGAAGATGACCGGCTCGCCGAATGCCTGCGTGGATTCCGCCGCCGCTTCGGGAACGGTCGCCGCGCTGTCGTTGTAAAAGCGGACGGTCAGGTTGCCGCTTTGCCACGTGTGGAAGAATTCAAGGCGGTGCTCGATGCCGTTCCAGCGTCCGAGGATGTCGATGGTCTTTTCGGGCGCGACTCCCATCAGTTCCATGACGAGCGCGGCGTTCAGCACGTTGAGCCGCATGTGCTTTCCGGGTACGGCAATGTTCCTGAGCACCGTGTCGGTGTCCTTGCCCCGCGTCCGTGCCGATTCGCTCAGCAGCGCGGCGGGCGGGCGGCAGATGCCGGTGCCTTTTGCGTCCTGCCAGATGCCGCGCACGGACGGCGGCAGCGGTTTTTTGCTGTAGCGCAGGACGGTCGCTTTGGTCTCCGCGGCAAAAACATTGCCCCAGTTCGTGATGAGCGTGCCGCCGTCCGCCGCCGGGTCGTCGTCAAAATCGACAATCGTATAGTCGCTCTTGCGCTGGTCGGCGTAGATGAGCTTTTTGTCCGCAACGTAGGCAAGCATGCTGTGGTAGAAATTCTGGTGGTCGGGGATGATTTTGGTGATGAGCGCGATTTTCGGCTTGAGCGCCTTGCGCCCGCGCAGGTCCGCCAGCTGCCAGCTGGAAAGCTCAAGGATGACGGGCGTGGACTCGTCCGTCTGGTCGAGGAAGGTGAGCGGGCTGACGGTGATGTTGCCGCCGAGGAACGCCGTGAAGCCCGCCTGACACAGGCCGTAGTGAATCGCGCTGACGGTGGACGACTTGCCCTTGCTTCCGGTGACGGCGATAATCGGCGCGCGGGTGAAATGCAGGAAGAGGCTGATGTCGGTCTCTATCGCGCGCGCGGCGGCGAGGTAGGGGTTGCCGTCGTATTTGACGCCCGGGTTTTTTATCACGCAGTCGGCGTTTGCAAAGTCTTCGGCGCGATGCTCGCCCAGCACGTAGCGCAGGTTTTCGTGCGGGAGCGACGGGTCTTGTTGCAGGGACGCGACGGTTGCGGCAAGTTCGTCCGCCGTTTTCATGTCCGTTACGGTGACGAGCGCGCCGTGCCTGAGCAGGAAGCGCACCGTGGCTTCACCTCCGCCGTTCAGCCCCAGGCCCATGACGGTCACGTGCTTGCCTTTGATGTCGGCGAGCGTGGGAAAAAAGCAGCCCGCAGGATAGGTGTGCGGAACGGGGGGCAGCGGTTCGTCGCTCATGTGCGCTCCTTGCGCTAGTCGCGCGATGTCTTGAGGTTGCGCGTCGCTTTGAATCGGAGCTGCGCCTCTTGCACTAGCAGGTCGAGCAGTTTGCCGAAGGGAACGCCCTCATGCTCGCAGAGTTTGGGGAACATCGAGATTGCCGTAAAGCCCGGCATCGTGTTGATTTCGTTCAGGTAGATACTGCCGCTCGTCTTGTCCAGGAAAAAATCGACGCGGCACAGTCCGCTCGCGTCAATCGCGCGGTATGCCCGTGCCGCAAGGTCGCGAATCGTCGCGCGGGTTGTGTCATCGACATGCGCGGGAATCAGCAGGTCTGCGCCGTTGGGGTCGTTGTATTTCGCATCGTAATCGTAGAATTCGTGCGTGGGGTTGATTTCGCCCGGTCCGTAGACGACCGTTGCCTCCGCCGCGTGCGCGCCGTCCGCCGTGGTGGGATTGCCCGTGACCGAGCATTCCAGCTCGCGCGCGTCGATTGCCTTTTCGATGAGGATTTTGTCGTCCCAGTCAAAGGCTTCCAAAATCGCGCCGTTCAGGTGGCGCAAGTCCTCCGCACGGGTCGCGCCGTCGCTGGAGCCTGCCGCGCAGGGCTTGACGAACAGCGGGAAGCCGAGTTTCTGCTGTGCCTCCTCAAGCAGTTCGTCGTAGCGGGCGGAGGAGGCAAGGTCGCTGCGGCGGATGCACAGGTACGGCACGACGGGAATGCCCGCGTTCTGGAGCACGACTTTCGTCTTTTCCTTGTCCATGGCGAGCGCGCTTGCCGTTACGCCGCAGCCCGCGTAGGGGATGTCCGCCATTTCGAGCAGCCCCTGCACCGTGCCGTCCTCGCCGAAGGTGCCGTGCAGCGCGGGAATCACCACGTCCACGGGAATGCGGGTTCCGCCCACGGAGAACGCGCCTGTTGTTCCTCCGGCGGGAACCACGCTCACTTCCCTGGCGGCATCCTCATGCACCTGCAAGGTCGCTGCCGGGTCACGTCTGACGCGCGCAAGCTCGCTAAAATCCTGCAAATACCAGCGTCCTGTCTTGGTGATGCCGATGAGCGTGAGCTGGTGCGCGGTCGTGTCGATGTTGCGGGCCATTGCCGTTGCCGAAATGAGCGAGATTTCGTGCTCGCCCGACTTGCCGCCGTATATCAGTGCTATAATCATGTCCTGCCTCTCGTTCCAGTATAAACCGACTTCACGGATTGTGCAATGCGTCAAGCCAGTCGAGCAGGTGGCGGGCAAGGTCTCCGTTGGCAAGCAGACGCTCCGCGAACGCCGCAAAGCCTTGTCGCAGCTGCGGCAGGAATGAAAGCACGCGGAGCAGTGCGTCCGCGCTTTCCGTGCCGAGCGCGTAGTCACGGGTAAAAGCGTCGTAAGCGGCGAATGCGGCGGGCGGAAAGAAGGGGCGCAGTCGCTCGTTGAGCGCGGCAAGTTTGACGAGGTGATAGTCGTCGTCCTGCGGGTAGGGCTGCCAGATAAAGGGAACGCCTGCCAGACATGCGCGGCTCAGGCTGTCCTCGCCGCGCACGAAATTCAGGTCTGCCGCGCACAGCAGCGCGTCCCAGTCTTCCTGCGGCAGAAAGGGCAGCGGCTGCGCGGCAAAGGGCATTCCGGCGCGCTCCCACGCGGACATGAAGGGCGCGCTGCTTTTTCCTGCGGCGACAAGCACACGCACGGGAATGCCGTCCTCTGCCTGAAACTGCGCCAATGCCTGCACGAGCGGCGCGCAGTCGCGCTCATAGCTGAAAAAGACTGCCGTAAAATCGCGCGTTGTGTCGGCGGGAGGTGTTTTTGCGCGCTGTCTGCTCCGCAGGAACGCATCGTCCAGAATCAGGCCGCCCGTTTTTGCGGTGAATCCCGGCATGAAGTTCGTTTTTTTGACGCGCGCGCTGCGCGTTCCGCTTTTGAGCAGGTGGAAGTCCTCGGCGTAGGCTTCAGCGGTCAGGTAGTCGATGTTCAGAATCTGCACGAAATCGGCGGAGTGCGCGTCCTCTGCGCGCGCGGTGTCGAACAGCAGCGCGTCAAGCCAGCCGGGTCTGCCGCACTGGAAGCACTCAAGGATGATGGCGGGCGGCTCTCGTGTGAAGGCGCGCGCGCATTCGGCGGCGGCGTTCCAGTCGAAAATCTGCCAGCCGTAGCAGGTCTGCACGGGTTTGCGCGGGTCAACGGCGGGGGCAAGCGCGGCAAACGACGGCAAGTCGCTCACGACGAGCCGCAGGCATCGGGTGCGGTCGCGTTCGCTCAGCGCGCGCGCCAGGCGGTACACAAAGCCGATGTCGCCGAAGTTATCGACGACCTTGCACAGCAGCGTGATGTTTTTGGTGTCCGGCATGATGTGGGGAGCGGGCTTGCCGTCCGTCAGAGCGTGGTCGCGGCGTTTTCCGCGCCGTCAAGCGTGACGGTCAGCTGCTGCGTCTTGCCGTCGCGCCAGACGCTTACGGTCACGGTGTCGCCGGGGCGTTTGCTTTCCAGCGCGCTCGTGTAGTCCGCGTAGGTGCGCACGGTCACGCTGTCAATCGCCGTGATGATGTCGCCGCCGAGGTAAATCGTGGTGGGATTCCAGCGGTTGCCGTACTGCACGGCCTTCGTGCCGCCGCGGATGCCGCCCTTGTCCGCGCCGCTGCCTTTTTTGACCGCGCTCACCAGGATGCCCGTGGAAATGCCGACCCCCGCGTACTGCGCGATTGCGCCGGTCATCTGCACGGGCGTGATGCTGATGATGCCGCGGTTCACCTTGCCGAACTGGAGCAGGTCGTTGACGACGCGCCGCGCGGTGGAGACGGGCACGGCGAATCCCACGCCCGCCGAGCTTCCCGAGTTGGACATAATCATCGTGTTGATGCCCACCATTTTGCCGCTCGTGTCGAGCAGCGGTCCGCCGGAGTTGCCCGGGTTGATGGCCGCGTCCGTCTGAATCATGTTGCGGATGATGACGTTCTTGCTTTCCTGAATCGGCCGCCCCAGCCCGCTGATGATGCCCGTGGTCATCGTGCGCTCAAGCGCGAAGGGGTTGCCGATGGCGATGACTTTCTGCCCCACCTTCAGTTTCTCGCTGTCGCCGAAGTCAATCGTCTTGAGCGCGGCGCTTGCGGGCGGGTCGAATTTGAGCACGGCGATGTCGCTCTCCACGTCCTGCCCGATGATGCGCCCCTCGTAGGTCGAGCCGTCCGCCAGCGAGATGCTGATTTTGCTCGCGTTGCTGATGACATGCACGTTCGTGACCACGTAGCCGCGCTTGTCGATAATCGAGCCGCTGCCCGAGCCGCCGTCCTGCACGATTGGCTCCAGGAACCAGTTGACCCCCATCACCTGCGTGGTGATGTTCACGACGGCCTCGTTGCATTTTTCGTAGACGGAGATGTTCTGCTGTTCGTCCTGCGTGTAGGAAGCGTCGGGCGACTTTGCCGCGGCGGGAATGACGAGTGCCTCGCCGATGAAGCCGTCCGCGCCGTCAGTTGCCGCCGCCTCAGTCCGCGCGGGCGCAGCCTTTTTGTGCAGGGAAATGGCGACCGCTGCCGCCGCCACGCCAAGGACGACACCCGCCGCGAGCGAGCGCAGCAGCTGGCGCAGGGTGTACAGCCTCATTTCGTGCCGCCCGCAGATTCGGCGCGCGCCTCCTCTTCCAGCCGCAGCGTCTCGGTGATGCCGTCGCAGCATTCGCTCGGTCCGAAATACTGCATCGGCCCGGGGAAGAGGTAGGCCGTCTTGTTCGCCCAGTTGAAGCGGTTTTTTGCCAGTTCCTTGAACGGTCTGCCCTTCAAATCGACCAGGGACTTTGCGATGACGGGAACTTCCTTGCCCTTGCGCACCTCCATGTTCATCATCATCGTGAGCGGAACGCCGCCGGCCGTCCATTCGGCGACGGGCTTGGCGAGGTTGCGCACGTTCGCGATGTAGCCCGTCACGCCGTTCGCGATGAGCATGAACGCGGTCTTGCCGAGCGCGTAGCAGTAGTTCGCGTCAAAATTGGACGGCGGCACGGCGCGCCCCTCGTAGCCGTAGAACATCGACAGCGGCGCGAACGAGCCTTGGTAGGTGCCCGCCGCCTCCATGCTGGCAAGGTAGTCGCGAATCATGTAGATGAACAGCTTTTCCGTCTCAATCTGCGAGACCATGATGTTGCCGTGCGGGTCGCGCAGCCCGAGGAACTGCTCGGCGATTTCGTCGGGCAGCTGGTCGAGCGTGTAGTAGGCCTGCTGCGAGATTTTGTTGATGAGCCAGCGCTTCTTCGAGTCGAGCGTGGTGAGCGCGGTGAAGACCTTTTCGTACTCGACCCAGTTCTTGTTCAGCTCGTCGATGAGGTTCGCCGTCTCGGGGATGAATTCCACGATGCCCTCGGGAATCAGCACGATGCCGAAATTCTCGCCGTTCGCCGCGCGGTGCGCGATGACGTGGCAGATGTTGAACAGGATTTCCTGCAAGGTCGAGTTGTTCGCCTTGATTTCCTCGCCGATGAGCGTCACGTTGGGATGCACCGCAAGCCCCACCTCAAGCGCGATATGGCTTGCCGACCGCCCCATCAGCTTGACGAAATTCCAGTATTTCTTCGCGCTCATCGTGTCGCGCGCGAGGTTGCCGATGATGCCCGCGTAGACCTTGGTCGCCGTGTCGAAGCCGAAGCTCGTCTCGATGTACTCGTTCTTCAGGTCGCCGTCAATCGTCTTGGGCACGCCGATGACCTGCACGGGCAGGTTGCGCTGCTTGCACTGCTCCGCGAGGAACGCCGCGTTCGTGTTGCTGTCGTCGCCGCCCACGATGACGAGCGAGTCCAGGCGCAGCTCCTGTATATTCCTGATGGCCGCCTCAATCTGCTCCTCGGTCTCGATTTTGGTGCGCCCGCTGCCAATCATGTCGAAGCCGCCCGTGTTGCGGTAGCGGTCGATTCGGTCCGCCGTCAGCACCTCGTAGTCGTTCTTGACCAGGCCGCCCGGCCCGAGGTGGAAGCCGTACAGCTCGGACTCGGGGTTCGCCGCCTTCAGCCCGTCGAACAGGCCGCAGATGACGTTGTGCCCGCCCGGTGCCTGCCCGCCGCTGAGCAGGATGCCCGTGCGGTGCGGCTTAGCGGCAAATTCGTTCTTGCCCGGCACGAATTTCACGATGGGCATTCCGTAGGTCTCAGGATAGGCAGCCTGTATGCGCTCCGCGTCCTTGGTCGGCACGACCGCCTCTCCCGTCTCAATCTGGACCTTCGCCGCGTCCTGCTTCAGGATGTCCGGAACATCCGGCTGATAGGCGTACCGCGCCTTTTGCAGTGCTGAAATTTCGCTCATGCCCTATTATGCGCGAAAATCGGGATTTTTTAAAGGGGTTGCTGGAAAAATTTAGCGAACATGGGCAGAAAAGTGGGCGACCGCAGGGGCGGTTGCCGTCTGTGTGGTTTCGAGTGCCGGCTAGCAATACATCCGCCGCCACTCACATGAAGGGCGTGAACAGTTTGGCGAAGCTCCACCACACGCGGGTGAGGACGGGCAGGCGGTCGAAGGCACCGTCGGGGATGG
>JAFLSP010000057.1 GCA_022510885.1 Treponema sp.
CCGGCAGCGAAACTTCCCATCGACCCCCGAAATGACCGACACGGCGATTTCCCTTGCGGTGGTTTCGGCAGGCTCAGCCGCCGATTCTCTGTGCCTCACCCCCGCGCTCGCGGGAAACTTCCTCTTTTAGGGCAAGCACGTCCTCAAGGGGTATCTTTGTCGCCTGCGCAATCTGCTCTGGCGTACCAAGGTTCATACGGAGCAAATTCCACGCATTCTCGCGGGCGTTCTGCTGCGCGCCTTCCTCGAACGCAATCGCCTTTTCCTCGTCGATGGTCTGCTGCCATGTCATATACTGCCGCCTCCATGTCATGTCCTGCTTTGCGAACGCGACCCTTTCCGCAATGCGCCGTGAGAACGCCGTGTCCGCGCCGCCGCCCTTGAGGAAGCGGAAGAAGCTCCGCTCCTCCTCGCTTTCCAGTTTATCACAGTTTGCGGCGTTGAAAAAGACCTTGTATGCCCGGTCGCCCAACGGTATGCGGACATCCTCGCGGCAGGCGTTCTCAAAGAAGTAGACGGGAAGCCCCCTGCGGAAGATGTCCTGCAAGCACAAGAAGATGACGTAGGACTCCTTGAGCTGCCGGTAGTCCTCGCCGCGCGCGAGGATGTCCATGTCGATGATGCTCTGGTAGTATCGCGCGCGCATGGGCAGGTTCTTCGCGTCGGTGGTCTGGATTTCGATGTCGAACACGCGGTTCTCGTCCTTCGTGTAGACGTCAAAGCGGACGGCCTTTGCGCCCAACGTCTCCTGCATCGTCCGCTCCGACTGCGGCGGCTCAAGGCGGTCAATCTTGATGTGCAGGAGCAGTTCCAGAAGCTGGCGGCAGATTTCCGGGTCGTCCTCCAGTATCTTGCAGAACAGGAAGTTGTCGGCGAACGTCAGCTCATCCCATGCTTTGGTGTGCTGCGTTTTCCTTTCGTTTTTCATGGCGTTTCCTCGCGGTGATAAAGATGCGTAAGCATGCTCCGCTTACACCTCTTTATATGCAAAGAAATGCAACTTTTTCACACTATTGGGGAGATTTTTTCGTTTTTTTTTGAAGAAAAGCGTTTTTACCCGCGCGGAGCCTTGGCGGGGTCAATCGGCAGGCCGTTCTGGAAGACCATGAGCGACATCTGCGGCTTTGCCGTGTAGCTGTCCACGCCCGCCGTGCCGATTTGCGCGCCGAACACGCAGTAGTCGCCCTTGGAAACCTTGACCGTGCCCAGCCCCGTGTAGGCGTAGATGTGCCCCGTCTTGCTCTGGATGAAGACCACGTTGCCGAAGCCGCGGTACGTCCCGCTGAACATCACCGTGCCCGCGCGGATTGCCGTGACCGACTCGTCCTTTTTCGCGCTCAGGTTGACGCCGCTGATTTTGCCCTCGACGTAGGTGACCGACGGCGACTTGACCGGCCAGGCGAGCGAGGGGTCGCCCTTCTTGTCGGAGTACGTGCGCGGGTCCTGGATTTTCGGCACGTCTGCGGGCGGTTTCGTCGTCGTGCCGGCGGAGGCGACTGCCGGAGACGTGGTGCCGCCCGACACGGTGATGCGCTGTCCCGCCTTGAGCGTCGCCGTGCTGTCCACGCCGTTGAGCGCGTACAGGTCGTTCACGTTCGTGCCGAAGCGCCGCGCGATGCCGTACCAGGTGTCGCCTTTCTCCACGATGTACGTGCCGTCGTTCGCGTTCTTTGATGTCTTTGGCGCGCTGTCCGTGCCGGGAATCGTCAGCTTCTGTCCCGCCTGCACCGCAGAGCCGTCCGCAATGCCGTTCGCCGCGCAAATTGCCTCCACGGTCGTGCCGTAGGTGCGGCTCAGCGAGTACAGCGTCTCGCCTTTCTGAACAATGTGCGTCGTGTCGGCCGCGGCAAGCGAGGCCGTCGCGGCGGCGACCGAGAGAATCGTGCGCTTTAAAATGGAACAGCTCATAGCGTATTTATTTTCGGCAGGATACGGGCGCGTGTTTAGGGCGAACGCGATTATTTTGCCGCCGCGATGCGGCCGAGCAGGTCGGCTATGTCGATGCCGTTGATGATGCCGCCCGAGCCGTACATATTGAGAATGTTGTCGCGCCCGCTCGTCAAATGGCTGCTCGTGATGCCGTGTTTTATGGAACTGTCCGCCTCGATGAATGCCGAGAGGTGGTCGGCAAGGCGCACGGTGCGGCCGTCCATGGGGGAGAATGAGTCGTCGTTGTAGGCGGCGTTCAGCTCCTCCCATGACACCTCGCGCGTCGCGCCGCCCTCCGAGATTCTGTTCATGAACTCGTCGCTCGTGAAGGACATCAGCTCGTCGCGGTAGAAGTCCTCCATGAGCGGCACCAGCTCGCGCCGCACGATGTCGTCCTCGATGTGCTTGACCACGGCGGGAAGCTCGTCGGTCGCCTGCTTGACGGGGGAGATGATGTCGCGCGTGACGGCCTCGGGCAGGTCGTGGAAGAGCGCGCAGAAAAAGTCGTTGAAGAGGCGCTTGGCGCACAGGGGGCTGCCCGCGTCGCGCACCAAGAGCAGCGTGCAGATTGCCACGAAGAAGCAGTGGCCGAGCACGCTCGTGCGCGGGACGCGCGGGGTCTGGTTCCAGCGCGTCTGGAAGCGCAGCTGCTCCACGCGCATCATAAAGTCGAACGGCCGCTGCCGCGTGACCAGAAGCTGCAAGCCGCGCAGGTCCAGGAATTCCTGAATGTCCTCGTTCAGCTCCTTCTTGATGCTCGTCAGCCGCTCCTCCTCGTTCACCACGGAGAGCATCTCAAGCTCGCGCAGGGACGAATACTTGTGCGCCGCGCGCAGCACCTGCGCCGACAGCGACGACTTTTCATGCAGCGCGAGCGAGCCGGCGGTCTGCCCGATGTATATCGTAAAGCGCGCGAACAAGTCCGTGTCGTGGATGAGGTGCTTGTACTGCCCGAGCACCCACTCGTTCAGGCGGATGTACTCCTGCGGATACTGGCGGCGAATCATGCGCTGCACGGGGCTTTTGATGTCGCACAGCGCGATTTTCTTGAGCAGGTCGAACAGCGAGGCGTACATCATCCACTCCCAGTCAATCTGCCGCCCCCGCGCCTCCTCGTACTTCCCGATGACGTAGGCGGCGACCATTTTCTCCGCCGCCTTGTCCATCTCCACGATGTCGAAGGGACGCACCAAGTCGTTCCACCGCTGGATTGAGAAGCCTTCAAATATCTTGAGAATCAGACGCTCGTCTATCATCGCTCTCCGGCGCGTCCGCTACTTTGCCACGCCCTTCTTATTTTCCGCGTCCAGTTTGTCCTTCCACACCTGCGCCTTGCTCTTGAGCTTGTCCGCGTCCTCCGTCTCGCTCAGGGCCATGCAGATGCGCCGCTCGGCAAGCACGAACTGAATGGCACGGCGCAAATCGTCCATGCGGCGCGAGGAAAGCTCGTACTTGTCGCGGTACTGCGTGGACGACAGGTCGAGCATCTGACGCACGAGGCGGATGTAGCGCATCGTCTCGTCGAATTCGGGCAGCGACGAGTCAAAGTAGACCTTGCACGCCTGCTTCCAGTCGAGGAGGTTCTTCGCCACGACGGCGGCGCGCCCGTGGATTTCGATGAACGACAATTTCCACTTTGAATTCTCGCCGAACGCATCCTCAAGCAGCTGAATCGTCAGCCCCAGTTTGCGCACCAGATAAAACCGCTTCTCCACCGTGATGTCGGCAATCTGGTCAACCTTGTCCGAAATCTCGTTGTACGCCACGTCCACGGCGGGCGTGACGATTTCCTCAAGGTAGATAATCGACTTGTAGATGATTTTGCGCGCGTCGTTGAGCGCGTCGTTGTTCTTGGTGTTAATCAGCTCCACCGACAGATTGTTGATTTGCATGTAATCGGCGGCAATCGACAGCACGTCCTCGCTCAGCTGGAATTTCTTGTACGGCAGCTGCGCCTCGTCCTCCTGGATTCCCGCAAGCATCGTCTTTTCCGCGGCGAGAGCCTGCTTGATGCGCTCCTGATACGGCTTGCACTTCTCCCGGAACAGCTCCCGGTCCTCTACCTTCGCCTTCTGTTTTACGACTGCCATGCTCACGCTCCAAAACGCTGCAACATTGAACGCGCGTGCTCAAGCGATTCCGCGCTGTCGCTGTCGCCGCTCAGCATACGGGCGATTTCCCGCACGCGCTCGTCGGCGGCAATCGGGAACACGCGGGTCTGCGTCGCGCCTGCGTTCATGCCTTTTTCGATTTTCACTTGATTATCGGCACAGACCGCGATGCTCGCAAGATGCGTGATGCACAAAACCTGCCGATTTTTCGCCAGTTTCTTCAGGTGGCTTCCCACGCTCACGGCGACCTCGCCGCCGATGCCCGTGTCGATTTCGTCAAAGACAAGCGTCTCCACGGGGTCGCTGCCGGCAAGAATCGTCTTGAGCGCGAGCATGACGCGGCTCAGTTCGCCGCCGCTCGCAATCTTCGCAAGGCCGCGCAACGGCTCGCCCGCGTTCGCGCTGATGAGGAATTCGATGTCGTCAATGCCGTAGGGGCCGCAGCGCTGCGCCAGCTCCGTCCCGCTTTTCTCCGCAATGCTGACCGAAAAGCGCGTGCCCTTCATGCCGAGCTGCGCAAGCACGCCCTCCACGTCCTGTGCCATCGCGAGCGCCGCGGCCTTGCGCGCCGCGCTGATTGCCTTCGCCTCCGCATAGACCTGTTTCTCACGCGCGGCGATTTCCGCCCGCAGCGCGTCCTTTCCCGCCTCGCCGCCGGCCGCCGCGTCAAGCTGCGCCTGCGCGCGCTCCGCGTAGGCAATCACGTCCTCCAAAGGGGCGTTCACCGATGCGGCGTATTTTTTCTTGAGGTTGTAGATGAGCGTCTGCCGCTCCTGCACCTGCGCGAGCCGCTCGGGGTCAAAGACCAGGCCGCGCTCATACTGCTTGTACTCGCCCGCAATGTCGTCCAGCTCGTAGAACGCGCTCTCCAGCCGCTGCGCCAGTTTCTCCAGCGACTTGTCCAGGCCGCAGGCATGCTGTGCCGTCCCGCGAATCCGCTTGAGCAGGCCGACCGCGCCCTCGCCGCCCGCGTCCAGCGCGGCATTCAGCGCGGCGATGTCGGCATAGAGTTTCTCATAGGAAGAAAGTTTCGTCTCCTCCTCGTCCAGCGCCGTGTCCTCGCCCGCCTTGAGCTTCGCGTCGGTGATTTCCTTGATGGCGAATGTCAGCATCTCGATGTTCTGCGCGCGGCTCGCGTCGTCCGCGTTCAGCTCGTCAAGCCGCTTGCGCTTGGCGACCAAATCCGCATACAACGCCGTGAAAGCCGTCACGCGCTCATGCAAGCCCGCGAACGAATCCAAAAACCGCCGGTGCTCGCCCACTTTCATCAGCGACTGGTGCTCGTGCTGCCCGTGGATGTCCACCAAAAACGCGCTGAACGCCGCCAAATCCGCGCGCGTGACCGCCGTGTCGCCAATCCATGCGCCCGTCTTGCCGTTGTCGCGCACGTAGCGCCGCAGCAGAATGCGGTTTCCCTCCGCCTCAATGCCGTGCCGGAACAGCCATTCCGCCGCGCTCCGGCACTCGTCATCATCCTGCGCGGGGCGTTCCGCCTGAATGCCCGCGCCCAGCCCGTCCAGCAGGAACGTGCCGCTCACGGTCGCCTCGTGGCAGCCCGCGCGAATCTGCTCCGTGCCGCTTTTTCCGCCGAGCAGGAAGGAAAGCGCGCCAATCAGCAGGGATTTTCCCGCGCCCGTCTCGCCCGAAAGCACCGTAAAGCCCCGTGAGAATTCAACGTGCGCGTCGTCAATCAGGGCAAAGTCCTTGATGTGCAAATCCTCAAGCAAACGAGGGACCTCCCGACCAGTTCAGCTTTGAGCGCAGGGCATAATAGAATTTCTCCGACGTACAACCGACCAAACGCGCACGGTCATTTGTGCGGCGGATTTTAATGGTGTCGCCCACGTGCAGGTTCACGGGAATCTGTCCGTCCACGGTAATCGTCACCTCGCTCGTGCGCGACGGCAAAATCGTGATGCCGATTTCCCCCAGCGGGCTGAGCACAATCGGGCGGCTCGACAGCGAAAAGGCGTTCATGAGCGTCAGCACGAGCGCGTCCAGGTCGGGGTCGATAATCGGGCCGCCCGCGCTCGCCGAGTATGCCGTGCTTCCCGTCGCCGTCGCAATGATGATACCGTCCGCCTTGAATTCGCCGAGCGGAATGTTGTCGTAGGTGATGTCAAAGGAAATCGTCCGCGCGGCGTTCTTCGCGCTGATAACGATGTCGTTCAGCCCCGTCTGATTGTAGCGGCTCGCGTTGCCGCGCACCAGCGCCGCCTTTATCATCGACCGCTCGGCAATAATCTGTTTTCCCGCAAAGAACCGGTCAAGCTCGCGCTGCCAGTCGGGTTTCTGCACGCTCGCAATAAAGCCGAACGTGCCGAAATTGATGGGAAAAATCGGGATGCCCAGCGGCGCACAGCCGCGCGCCGCAAACAGCACCGTCCCGTCGCCGCCGAGCGTAATCACAAAGTCATAGTCATGGAAAGGATTTTCCTCGCCGAAGCCGTTATACAAAAAAATATCGCCGTGCTTGCCCAAGGATTCCAGATATTCCTTGATGGTCGCGCCCAGTCTCCTCGACTCTTCTTTATAGGTGTTCACGATGATAAGCGCGTTGTTCAAATCACCCACATTTTCCTCCTATAAACTGACCGCGCCGACGGTCACGGAAGCGTTCCCAGCACTTTGGTGATGTTCGTCACCGCCTCGCTGCCCAGCCGCGGATACAGCGGAAACAGCACCGTGCGCAAGGACAGGGCCTTCGCCGTCCTGCACGCGGCCGAAAGTTCCTCGCCCTTGCGCGCAACTACGGAATCCTCGTAGGCAAGGCGGATTTCGATGTCCCTGCGCCCCGCATACTGCTTTGCGTCCTTGACGCTGCCCGCAAGCACCACCGGAAACGACCAGACCGTCGAGCCGTCGCCGTGTTCCCGCGCAAACGTGCGGTTCTTCCCGCTCAGAAGCGCGCGCTGAAAACTCGCGTATATCGTCTTGCGGATGTCCTCGTTGCGGCGGAATTCCTTTATCTGCACGAACGCAAGCGCGCTGTTGATGTCGGGGAGGATGTCCGTGCGCGGCGCGCCGTCCGCCACGCTCTTGAGCGCGCTCCACTCGCGACGGCGCGGCGCAAGCAGCACCGCGCCGCCCCCCGCCGTAATCGTGTCGAATTCTTCCAGCCCCATAATGGCATACACGCCGAACGACCCGGCGGGCCTGCCCTTCTGCGCGTCCTTGCCCGGCGCGTCGTCAACACCATCACCCGCCGCGGGCATGACCGCCGCGCCGACTGAATGGGAAATATCTTCTATAACGGGAACGCCCAGCGCGACAATGCGCTCCAGCTCGGGCAGGATGCCCATCGTCTCATGCAGCAACAGCAGGCGACCGCCCGCCTTCATGCCTTCCGCCACGATGTCGGCAGTCACCAGCCCCGTCTCCTCGCTCACGTCCAAAACGAGCGGCGTATAGCCCAACTGCGCCACCGCGTCATACTGCCAGCTCGGCGCGAGCGCGGAAAGCATAATCGGGCTTGCGGCAGGCATATCCAGGGCTTTGAGCGCGTAGGAAAGCGCAATCGTCGCGCTGCGGAACGCGACCGCACCGTCACAGCCCGTCGCCTCCTTCACCGCCTGCACGAGCCGCGCGTTCAACTCGCCCGGCCCGGTCTTCTCATCGACCATGCAGGTCAGCACGGCATCCATTTCCCTTCTGCGAATCGTAGAACTGAATGTCTGAATCATGGAGTCAGCCTAAGAGGGCGAAGCCGGGCTATTCTTCTTCCGACTCTACACCGCCGTTCATAATCTTCTGCAATTCCTTCGCGCTAAAGATTTTGCGGATGTCGAGCATAATCAGATAACTGGAATCGCGGCGGACAACACCGCTGATGTATTCCGTGCCGATGCCGCTAATCATCTGCGGCGGCGGCTTGATTTCGTCCTTTTCAATCGTCACGACACGGGCAACGCGGTCAATGACGATACCCGCCTTCATGCCGTCGATGTTCAGAATAATGAATCCGCCCTCAAACTCCATGCCGTCCTCGTCCACGGCCATTTTCTTGATGCCGAAACGCCGGTGCAGGTTGATGACGGGAATAATCTCACTACGAAGATTGAAAATACCTTCAACATAGTACGGCGCGTTCGGGATGGGACGCACCGGCGTCACCTTGACGATTTCCTTCACGTCCATGATGTCCACGCCATATATTTCCTCGCCAAGCTGAAAGGTTACCTGTTGCGTCTGCGCAGTTTCCGCCATAATTCCTCCAAGAGTGATGTACTAGAATACACTGAAAAGCGTTAAAATACAAGACGGAAAGCGACGATTTTCGCCGCTTTCTTCTCTATATTTACGCTGTCGCGGCGGGCTTGTTCGCCTTGATGTATTCCATCACGCTGTTCGCCACACGCTTTCCCTCGCGCATCGCCATGACGACCGTCTTGGGGCCGTGCACGATGTCGCCGGCGGCAAACACGCCCTTTTTCCCCGTCATGCCGTAGAACGGCGCGCCGTCGGCAATCTCCGTCTTGATGAGATGCCCCTCGTCAAGCACGATGCCGTCCGTTCCCGCCGTCGTCACGTCGTTCGGCTCCGAGCCGATGGCGATAATGATTTTGTTGGCCGACAGGACGATTTCGCCGTCCGGCGTTTTTGTCCTAAAGCCGATGACCTTTCCGTCCTTGCCCTCGAAGGAGACGGGCACGTGCTCCCACTTGAATTCAACGCCGTCCTTCACCGCCTCGTCGTACTCCGCCTTCGCCGCCTTCATGAACTCAATAGTCCGGCGGTAGCAGACATACGTGTGCCGCGCGCCCATGCGGGCGGCCGTCCGGCAGGCATCCATCGCAACATTGCCCGCGCCGATGACGACCACTTCGTCGCCCTCTTTAACCTGGATTTTGTCGCGCGTGATTTTCCCCGTGTTGTAGTCGCGCATATCGTGCAGCAACTTGAGCGCGTCAATCACGCCGTCCAGGTCCTCGCCCGGCAGGCCAAGCCCCTTCGCCTGCACCGCACCTGCGGCAATCAGCACCGCGTCGAATCCTTCCGCAAGCAGCTGGTCAATCGTCACGTCCTTTCCGACTTCCGTATTCGTCTTGATGACCACGCCGTTGTCGGACAGCCGCTTGATGTGCCGCTGCACGATGTCCTTGGGCAGGCGGAACGCCGGAATACCGTACATCAGCACGCCGCCCGCCTCCTCGTCCTTCTCATACACCGTAACGTCGTACTGCTGCCGCGTCAGCTCGAACGCCGCGCTCAAGCCCGCCGGCCCCGACCCGATGACCGCGACCTTGCCCGCCGTCTTGGGGAGTTTCTTGATTTTGTTCAGCTGGAATTCCGCCTCAAAATTGGCGATGAACCGCTCAATCTGCCCAATCAGAATCGGCGGCTTGTTCATGCGGTTCATAATGCAGTGACCCTGGCACTGGTTCTCGTGCGGGCACACGTGGCCGCAGATGGCGGGAAGATTGCTCCGCTCGGAAATAATCGTATATGCCTCGCCGATGTTCCCGCTTGAGAGCGCGCGGTTGAACGCCGGGATGTCGTTCGCAATCGGACAGCCCGTGCGGCACATGGGCTTGGGGCATTTCAGGCAGCGCTGCGCTTCCGCAATCGCCTCTTCCAACGTATACGGGGGAATATCCTCTTTTTCTGTCTCTGCCATCGTAATCTCCAGTTCAAAAGAAACTCTCGCTCTTTCCAGTATACTTGAGGATTGCGGAAATTGCAAATCAAATCTCAATCGACCGCAAACAATGTGAGCGCGTATACCTTTTCCACGCCAAAACGTTTCAGCTGCGACGCGCAGGCCTCAATCGTCGCCCCCGTCGTCATCACGTCGTCAACAAGCACGACCGCGCGCGGCGGCACGGGACACAGCCTGCGCAAACGGCGCGGCGACCTGAGCGCAAAGGCGCGTTCCGTCACATCAAGCCGCCGCGCACGGCCGAGCGTCTTCTGCTCCAGGCGCGACCTGCGCTCCAGCAGCGGGAGAACCGCGCGGCGATGCCGACGGCGCAGCAGGCGGCACAGCTCGTCAACAGGGTCCCAGCCGCGCGCGCGGATTTTTCCCGGACGCGGCGGCACGGGAACGAGCGGCACGTCCGGCCCGATGAGCGAGTCCAGCTGGCGCAGGGCATCGGCACACATGCGCGCGAACACGGGAGACATCGTGCGGCGGTCCTCCATTTTCCAGGCGAACAGCAGCGATTTCTTCCACAGCCGGTAGGCATGAAGCGAAAACACGCCGTCAGTCGAGCGCAGAACCGGCGCGGCGCGGCACACAGAACAGATGCCGATTTCGCTCAGCAGGACTTTTCCGCATACGCGGCAGCGCGAAACCGCCGCCCCCGCCAAGGGCGGCCATGACCGCGCAAAGAGCCGCAGGCAGGCGGAACACAAAGGCTGCGCGAACGACGCGCCCCCGCAGCGCACGCAGGTGTCGCCGCCAAAGAGAACTGCGCATATATAGCGAAGCAACCGAAGCATGACACTTCTTTATTGTGTTTAAAATGCAATTTTTCCCTCTTTTTGCGAAA